>NZ_LARE01000048.1:0-29831 GCF_000980245.1 Odoribacter sp. N15.MGS-14 | reverse complement strand
AAATTAGCTACAGATACGAATTGTTTACTTGGAGGGATAATAAAGGTTATAATTGAAGATTCACTGATCTTTATCAGAGATGCTAATGAGAAATTATTTGTTTTTGATTTGAATGGGAAATTCCGGAATATGATAGGGGTTATGGGAAATGGTCCGCTGGAATATGCTTCATTATCAGATTTCTATGTTAATTGTCAAAAGAAATTTGTTTGCATTTTGGATCGGATTAAGGGTAAGATTTATCGTTATACTTTTGACGGTCAGTATATAGAGGAGTTTGATTGTGACCGAAGTGTTTTTAATAATGTTATCGATATTCACTATGTGGGAGAGAACAAATTGTTGTTGAATATGAATAATCATATCGGTACGCTTTATAATTATGCTCTGGTAAATGAAAGTAGTTATAAGCTTGAACAATTCTTACACCCTTATCCTGTAGTGTCAAGAGAGCGTATTGCTAATAGAATGCTACCGACAGTCGTATATGGTAACGGAAATATTTTTTATACAGTATTGTTGTCCGATACAATTTATACTATACAGGATGGAGAAAGCAGACCGATTTATTTGTATGAAGGAGGATTAAAACATATTAATTATGAAGCCTTACAGCAGGAAACTCCTTACCAAAGTATTTTTGAGGCAGAGATGAAGCTTATAAAAAAAGGGTATTCAGGAGGACTGTTACAATTATTTCAGTTAAAGGATCATTTATATTTTGAAATTTGCCAGGGGGAAGAATGTTGGAATATTTTTTGGAATCTGAAGGAGCAAACAGGATTTAAATATAATAGCTGTCTTCCTGG
This sequence comes from Odoribacter sp. N15.MGS-14, assembly GCF_000980245.1. Taxonomy (NCBI): domain Bacteria; kingdom Pseudomonadati; phylum Bacteroidota; class Bacteroidia; order Bacteroidales; family Odoribacteraceae; genus Odoribacter; species Odoribacter sp. N15.MGS-14. The sequence continues at coordinate 29,022 of NZ_LARE01000048.1, read as the reverse complement.
AATAAGGATCTTTCCAGGTAAAGTTCAAACTGTATATGAGAATTACATTGTTCGCAGTATATCTGCCTTAGATCTGAAAACGGAATATTTCAGAAAGCATAATTTTAAGGATAGTAGAATCGATGCGGTTAGCCGGGAAGTGTTGGAAGATGATAATCCTGTTCTGTTGTTTTATTATGTAAATACAGAAAGATTGAAAAAGTGAAATATACTTTGTTTACACAGAATATTTACTGGGAAGGATAACTTAAAACATTTAATTGTTTTAATATGAGATACTTTGAGATGAAAGGAATTTTTAGATTCTTATCCGGGATTATGGGTATTACCTGGCTATTATGGGGTGGTTGTAGACCTACAATAAAGGAACATGACCAATCTCTGTCGGATATAACAATAATCGATTTAGATAGTTTGGAGGAAGCAGATCTTTTGTTATCTCATCACCGAGTGGATTCTTTGCGGAAATTTTCTTTTGATGGGTGTTTGCTTACTCTCGCTGATGGTTGGCCCGACAGTTTACGGACCATAAAATTGGAAACTTCATCCGAATGTTTGTTGGGTGCTTTAAAGAAAATTGAGTTTGCAGATTCTTTGATTTTTATAAGTGATTATAACGAACATTTATATGTTTTCGATATGAATGGACGTTTTCTGAACCGAATAGGTGAAATAGGAAGAGATCCAAATCAAGTTAGTGCCATAACTAGTTTTTACGTAGATAAAAATAATAAAGTAGTAGGTGTGTATGATGGCTTTAGGCGTTGTATACACCGCTACTCCTATTTGGGTATCAAATATGATAAGATTACTTGTGGGGAACAGATAGAAAGCGGTAGTATTACCGATGTAAATGTCATTGCTAATCGGGAATTATTGTTGACATTGTCGTGTGGCATTGACGATTTATACAATTATGCTATATTATCGGCTGACGACGGTTCACTGAAAGCATATATTCTTCCTTATCAAGTAAAATATACGGAAAATTCCACTCGGGGTAATCTTTCGTGTTTTGCTCGTCCGGGTGAAAAACTTTGGCTGACGGCTTTGCTATCAGACACGATATATGGATATGCCGATGGAAAAATAATACCGAAGTTTGTGGTTAAGTCCAGTCTTGCAACCATCGATGCCGAAGTTTTTGTTGACAGGAAAGAATGGATTTCTCCTGCTCATGCTATGGCTTTTTTGCGGGATAACGGTTATTCTAAGGGGCAAACTGGGATATGGGCCAATGACCGGTATTTATATTTTGATATGTTTTGTAGAGGCAGTTGGTATAGTATTTATTATGATTATCTGAATCACAAAGGATATAAATCGAAACAGTATTCCCGTGGTAATGTTTTAATGCCCGGTAGATTTCTGACAACCACTTCGGATGCTTTTGTGAGTTATGTTACAGCTTATGATTTTATTCATCAGCCGGAGGGTTGTATCGATGTCGACCGCCCCTTGTGGCGGGATTTGAGAGAACGGACGATGGAGGACGATAATCCGATATTGCTGTTGTATTATATTCGAAAGTAAATAGTTGGTTTGTAACAAAATGAATAATTGAAAGGAGGTGCTTTGTCACTGTGTCTTAGTGTGTATTAGGTCGGCAGTGATGGAGTATGAACTATTTAATATTTGAATTATGAAAAAAAGTAAAATTGTATTTTTATTAAGCATATTATCGGTCTCTGCTTTGACATGTATAGTCTGTGCAGGGAAATCCTTTTTCCGTTTATGGGGCATTGGCCTTAACGAATTTAGAGGCTTTAGCTAATGGAGAAGGAGGAGCGACAGGAACGACTACTGGAGAGTATGTTTATTATGATTTTAATGGACAAAGATGGTATGGGGTAGAGAATGAAGGAACAGGAAAGTGGTTTCCGAAATTCGATAAATGCTATATACAGGGGAAATGGGGAAATCATGTGTATTGTATTATCGGTTCGGGAAATTGTTGGAATGGAACCTCCTGTATTCATTGAATTAAATAATTGATAAATCGGATGTCAGAAAATGAGTTATTATTTTTCTGACATCCATTAAATGAAAAGTGACGATGCTTAGATTACTTAAATTTTTGTTATTATTTTCTTTATTTTTTGTCTCCTGTCGTTCAAAAAATAAAGTCGAACAACCAATGATTAAAGATTTTGATTTATTACAGCGTGCTAATAATGATTATACTACAATAGATTTAGAACATGCGGAAGAATTGGCCTATCGTGAACTTATTGATAGTATTCGTTATATACCCTTAGGAGATGAATGTGGAGTAATGGGAAATATTGCCAATATAATTACTTATAAAGGACGTTTTTATATTCAGGAAGAGCAGTTCGATCGGGTTTTTATTTATGACGATACTGGTAGATGTTTAAAAAAGATAGATAATAAAGGACGTGGTCCGGGCGAATATTTAAGAATAGAATCTATAGATATAAATACGGAAAAAGAGGAACTGATGCTCGTTGATGGTATGTCGGATAAACTTTTTTTTTATGATTTAGACGGGAATTTTAAATCTATTCATTCCATACGGTATTTTCAAACAGAGAATACTCTATGTTTAAGAGATAGTGTATTTCTTCATATATCTGCTCCTTCTCAAAATTTTGGAAATGAGGGATTATATGGATATGCTTTGGTATTGTCAAAAGGTAATGAAAATTTTCTTAAAGGGTATCGTTATTTACCTCTTCAAGTAGGATATAAGGGAGGAGGGCAAATCTTTAAAGGATATGAACGTTCATGTTATCATCCAATCTATTCAGATACAATTTATCAAATATTATCCGATACAACTTATGGACCGATTTTCTATTTTAAAATAAAAAATTCAAGTTGGGAAAAGTATCATAATTCAGATAGATTTGTTGATATAGATGGAAGTGAAGAAGGAGTGTTTACGTTACTTTACGAAAATCAGGATTTTTTTCTAGGATACATAGCCGATAAAAAAAAGAAAGGTAATTATATGCAGCCTTTTTTGTATGATAAAATGAAAGATAAGACTTATCTATTGAGGTGGTGCGATTATTATGAACATTTGAAGGAACTCGACTACTTTGAGGGATATGAGGCACGCGGAATATTTGAAGATTACTTTATTGCTCACGTAAGTTTTTCGACTCTTGATCAATATAATATATTCGAGCGCGTGAAAGATGGGGCTCTTAAAATTACAAATCCGGAGTTGGAAAGAGTAATCCAGAATTTGAATACAGATTCGAATCCGGTTTTGATCCTGACGAAGTTTAAACATTTATGAGCAATGGTTTATGAGATGGCCTTTATTACTGGCTATCGTGGTAAGTATTTTTTAACGGGAAACGAAAATAAATAAGTTATGGTAGATTGGAAAATAAATAGACCGTATGGGGGAGTCTTGTTATTGGGAGTCTTTTTAATTCCTTTGTTATCGTTAGGTCGTGATTATGCTGATGGTATAATTACCGCCAAATATTTCCGTTTTGCAGAAGTTGTCGGGATTGGTTTATTGCTGACATGGATGGTGGCATGGAAACGGAATTTTCAATTCTGCTTCAAATGGGTGGATGTCGGTGTGGTGCTGTTCGCTTTGTATGGGGTGGGAAGTTTTTTGTTGAATGATTTCAGGGGAGAAACGCAAACGTTGTTATTGATATTATTAGTGGGACTGTATTTTGTGTGTCGGGGTTTAGGAGGATGGAAGGTTTCGCAGAGGTTGCTTTTTACCTTTGTTTTATTGCTCGCTGGAAGTATCGAAGCGATATGGGGATTTTTACAGGTATACGGTTGGGTTGATCAGTACCATAGCTTATACCGCTTGACCGGGAGTTTTTTTAATCCGGGCCCCTACAGCGGTTTTTTGGCGGTGATATTACCGGTGGCTTTACATACTCTGTTAGGGCCGAAACCTCTTTGCCGGATTGATAAAATCGTGTACGGACTCGGAGTTATTTGTTTGGTTTCGATCATTCTGGTTTTACCGGCCGGCATGAGCCGGAGTGCCTGGGTGGCTGCTGGAGCCGGTTGCGGAGTTGTTGTGTGGAGGCAGAAACGCTCGAGGGAATACGTTAGGAGGGGAATAGGGCGGATAGGACGAGGTTGGAAAAGATGTTGGCTGGGGGGTATTTTATTACTGGGATTATCGATCGGTGGTGGATTGTATTCGCTGAAAAAGGATTCCGCCGATGGACGTTTGTTGGTATGGAAAATGGATCTGGCGGTGATACATTCCCAACCTTGGCTAGGTGTCGGTATCGGTCGGTATCCGGGTGCTTTAGGAGAAGCTCAGGCGGTTTATTTTGCAAACAGTCCTGCAGATCCGCGGGAAGAATATGTGGCTGATGCTCCTGAATATGGTTTCAATGAGTTTTTGCAATTGGGAGGCGAATATGGGTTGATCGGTTTGTGCTTGTTTTTATCAATAACGGGTATAGCGTTGGGAGGGCTGTTTAAAAGGAACACGCAGCAAACCGGTGGAGTATCGGGCGCTTTAAGCGCATTTCTGGTATTCGCTTGTTTTTCCTATCCTTTGCATATGTTACCGATGGCGATGCTGTTTGTGCTGTTATTGGCGTGGAGTGTGAATGTTGGTACGAAAGGAGTACGGGTAAGACGTTGGGCTGGACAAATCCTGTGGTTACCGGTTATGGTACTGGTGCTTGCCGCTGCCTGGAGATTGGCAGAAAAGGAACCTGCCTATAAAGCATGGAAAACTGCAAAGGCTTATTTCCGTCAGGGGGATTATCAAGAGGCATTAAACCGATATGCACCTTTATTTTCTGCTCTATCCGACCGGCCAGCTTTTTTGTTCGAATTTGGCGAATGTCAATTTCAAAACGCCCAATATGGAAATGCGACGGCGATTTTTTTGTGGGCGGCGGAACTCAGTGCTGATCCGATGGTGTATAATAAGCTCGGGAAAAACTATCAGGCCCTGAAACAATATGACCGGGCCGAAAAGGCTTATCTCCAGGCTGCTCATATGATTCCCCATCGCATTTATCCGCTTTACCTGCTGGCTTTATTGTACCGGGAAATGGGAGATATGGAAAAGACCCGTGATATGGCCCGGCAGGTAATCGACAAAGAACCCAAAGTGTGGTCACCTGCAGTAGAAGAAATGAAGACAGAAATGAAACAATTGTAATGATTTTTGCTTACCCTAAATAATAAATGTGATGATGAAAGTTTTATATTTTTACTTATCTGGCTTGTTGTTGCTGTGGAGTAGCTGTCAGCGCCCGACGATGCTCGATTTTGCGTTGCGGTATGCCGGGGAAAACCGCGTGGAACTGGAAAAGGTACTCGACCACTACCGGGACGATTCGCTGAAGTATCGGGCAGCCGTTTTTTTGATCGGGAATATGCCTTATCATTATTTCTATACAGGTGCGCAGTTGGATAGCCTCAGGCAAGGATACCGGTGGATGCAACGGACCGGACTAAGTGCCAAAGCGGTCAAACACAAATTGTGGAAGACTTTCGGTGAGCCCGATGTCAGGAGGTGGACGAAACGCAACGATGCCCGGTCGGTTACGGCCGATTTCCTTATCCGGCATATCGATTATGTATTCGGGGTGTGGGAGAAGCGCCCCTGGGCTTCGTATTATTCTTTCGAAGATTTTTGCGAATTTGTCCTGCCTTACCGGATTGAAAGGGAACCCCTGGAATTTTGGCAAGAGGCTTATGTGCGGCGTTACGGACGGTTGTGCGACTCGCTCTGTGCCATGAATCCGGATGTGGTGTTTGTCGCTTCGGCTCTGAACGATTATTTACGGGCCGAGCAGAATTGGTATGCATCTTCCGATTTGTCGTTTGTGGAATATGGAGCCTTGCAGTTGCTGGACGAACGATTCGGAGGTTGCCGGGAGTTGTCGGGGTTCAATGTGGCCCTGTTCCGGGCATTGGGGATTCCTTGCGGAATCGACCGGGTGGTGCAGAATCCCCACCGGATCGGTTCGCATATGTGGACGTTTATGGTGGATACCGACGGACGAAAGCTTCCCTACTTATGGAATTACTATAATATCGACCGGGAGGGACGCATGGAAGAAAAGTATGGAAAGGTGTACCGGGATTATTTCAGCGTACAAACTACTAATTGGGCCATGTTTTACCCTGGCGAAGATATTCCGGGGATACTGCAAAATCCTTTTTTACGGGATGTGTCGGACGAATATTTCGGCCGGAATGTAGCGGTTGTACCCTTGTACGATTCGGCGGGCGATGGCCGGTTGTGTTACCTGGCGGTCTTCAATAATGCCGGCTGGTCGCCGGTGGCGGTAGGGACTGCAGCCGGCTTGCAGGGGGTATTCAATAATATCGATACGGCGATTGTTTATTTGCCCGTATACCACAGGGAAGGAAAGTTGACGGCGGCCGGCGATCCTTTTATTTATACGAAAGATCACGAAGTGAAATCCATCCGTGGAGGGAACGAAAGAGTACAAAAGATGCATCTGGTGAAAAAATATACCGGGACGGCTATGGATCGATTGCTGCTGGATTTGATGGTACAGGGGGTATTCGAAGGAGCGAATACGCCGGATTTCCGGGATGCCGTGGTGCTCCACCGGATTACTGAAGTGCCGCTTCCCGATTCGAACTGGGTACGGGTGAACTGTCCGTCGGAATTTCGCTATCTGCGTTACCGGGGGCCGAAAGGTTCCAATAGTTGTATTGCAGAGGCGATGTTTTTCGATGCGGACGGTAAACTGATCCGGGGGGCCTGCATCGGTACACCTTCGGCGGAGAACGGAAAGACCTGGGATTGTACAAAAGTTTATGATGGGAGCAAACATACCTATTTTGCCGCTCAGGATGCCGATATCTCTTGGGCCGGTTTGCAGTTGGCGATGCCTGCCCGCGTCAGCCGGATCTGTTACATTCCCCGGAACGACGATAATTTTGTCAAACCGGGCGACCTCTACGAACTGTTGGTGTGGAACCGGGGACAATGGTACACGATGGGACGGCAGGTGCCCGACACCTATGGACTCGATTATGAGGGAGTTCCTGCCGGACACCTCTACTGGCTGAGGGATCTCACTGAGGGAGTGGAAGAACGGATATTTACGTACGAACAGGGAAAACAGGTGTGGTGGTAGGAAGTTTGTACGATTCTTGCATCTAAAAAAATTTTTGTTGCATTCTTTTTCTTTCGTTCATACTATTTTTAACCTCACTTAACGGAGCGGAAATGGGAGGACAGAAAGAAAAGTAACGGTGGAAAGTAAATCTTTAAAAAATTGCATATGGTAAAAAAAATCGTTGGAACAGGAGTATTACTTGTCCTGGCTTTGGCGTTGCAAGCCGGAGTGAAAATGTATACTTTAAAGTCGCCGGACGGTAAAGTGAAACTCGAAGTGACTGCCGGACAGGGGATTGCTTATTCACTTTTCTATGATGGCCGGCTTTTATTGAAACCTTCCCGGATAGCCCTTCATACCGACCTGCCGGAAGCCGATCATTGGGAAAATATCCGTATAACAGGAACAAAACAGAGGCATGTGTCGGAGACGGTACAGGCTCCGTTCTATCGGGTGAAGGAGTTCGGAATCGATTGTAATGAACTCGAACTCCGGTTGAACAATGGTTTTTCGCTGGTGATGCGGGCTTATAACGATGGTATGGCCTATCGGTTCGTGGCCGGCCGGAAAGGAGAGATGACAGTGGTGGAGGAGAGGGCTGAATTTAATTTTGCTGATGATTTTGAAGCCTATATACCGTATTCTACCAATCCGAAAGATCCCTGGAATATGGCTTTCCAAAATTTTTACACCAAAGCTCCTCTTACACAATATAATACAGAGTTACCTGCTTTTTTACCCTTGACTGTGGATGCCGGTACGGTGAAACTGACCTTACTGGAATCCGATTTGGAAGCTTATCCGGGCATGTTCGTCCGTGGAGATGGAAAAACGCCGGCTTTGAAAGGGGTGTTTGCAGCCTATCCTCAGGAAACGTTTAAGAATAAGTGGCGTTGTCAGGAGACAGTGAAAACCCGCAGGCCTTATATTGCGCGGGTAGCCGGTAAACGTACCTTTCCCTGGAGAATTATGGCAGTGACTGCAGAAGATACCCAGATGCCGGTGAATCATCTGGTGTATGCGCTGGCAGCTCCTAACCGGATCGGTGATTACAACTGGATAAAACCCGGGAAAGTGGCCTGGGAATGGTGGAACGACTGGGGGATCAGCGGAGTGGATTTTAAAGTAGGAATCAATACGCCGACTTATAAACATTATATCGACTTTGCTGCGGAACAAGGAATCGAATATGTGGTGCTCGACGAAGGTTGGTCGGATCCCAAACAGGGAGATATCATGACCACTGTTCCGGAGATCGATTTACCGGAATTGGCCGAATATGCCCGCAACAAAGGGGTCGGACTGATTCTGTGGGCGGTGATGAACGTGCTGGACGAGCAGCTCGAAAAGGCTTGCCGGTATTATGCCGGTATGGGGATTAAGGGCTTTAAAGTCGACTTCCTCGACCGGGATGACCAGAAAGCGGTAGAGATGGTCTACCGGATCGCGGAGACTACTGCAAAATATAAGCTGTTCGTGGATTTTCACGGTATGTATAAACCGACCGGAATCAACCGTACTTTCCCGAATGCGATCAATTTCGAAGGAGTTTTCGGCATGGAGGAACTGAAATGGAGTAATCCCGATATGCCTTTGTACGACGTAACTATGCCTTTTATTCGTATGATGGCCGGGAATGTGGATTATACCCAGGGAGCTATGCGGAATGCAGTGAAAAAGGACTTCAGGGATATTTACAGTAGCCCGATGAGTCAGGGGACCCGTTGTCATCAACTGGCTACTTATATCGTGTTCGACAGTCCGTTGGTGATGCTGTGTGATGCCCCCACCGCCTATCGCAAGGAACCCGAATGTACCCGCTTTATCGCCGGTTTACCCGTTGTGGCCGATGAAACCCGGATATTGCAGGGGAAAATAGGAGAATATATCGTTACTGCCCGGCGGGTGGGGGAAGACTGGATCGTCGGAGGACTGACCGATTGGGAAGCACGCACGGTGGATTTGGATTTGAGTTTCTTGCCGGAAGGGATGTTCCGGGCTGAAATTTTCTGCGACGGTATAAATGCGGATAAAAAGGGAGAGGATTACCGGCATGAATATCGTGATGTAAAAAGAGAGGATCGGTTGAAGATGCAACTTGCTCCGGGAGGAGGATTTGCTATCAGGTTGAAGAAAAATCATAACTGATAAAATTATAAACTTATGAAAATTATTCCTGTTATTTTATTATTGGTGTTCAGTTGTGCCGTTTGTGCACAGGAGCTGAAAGAAAAATATGCCGAAGCAGACGGGTTCAGGCAAAAGTATGAGGCCGGGTATTTTGGAGGGAATATCACTCCCCGCTGGATCGGAAATACACATTTTTGCTGGTATGCGGTCAAGACTCCTGCAGGTACCGATTTTATACTGGTGAATGCCGGTAAACGACAGAAACAACCGGCTTTCGATCAGAAAGCTATGGCTAAAGCATTGACGGCTGAACTGGGACGAAAAGTGGAACCCGGGAAAATGCCTTTCCGGGAGATTGCGTTTTCGGACGATCTGAAACAACTGACTTTTGTGACCGAAGGCATGAAATATACTTACGACCGGAATAAAAATAAGATGATTGGTAAGGTGAAAGAAGAACCCCGCCGCCGGGAAGGCCACTGGGGAGGTGTGAATGAAGAGAATTGGCAGGGAGCTACTCCTTCGCCCGATGGAAAAAAAGAAGCCTTTGTCAGTGAAGGAAATCTGTTTGTCCGTGATATAAGCAACGGCAAGGTGAACCGGCTGAGCTACGACGGAGCCCCCGGAGAATACTATTCTTCTTTTATCTGCTGGTCGCCGGATTCCCGGAAATTGGTGAGTTGTAAATACCGCCCCGCCTGGATCCGGAAATTGAAGACCGTCGTGTCTTCGCCTGCCGGACAACTGCAACCCAAAATGGAAGAGATCGATTATGTGAAACCGGGAGATGCCCTGCCTGTCAAACGACCGGTATTGTTTCTGGTGGAGGAAGGACGACAGGTAAATATCGAGTTTGCCGAACCGGAAAAACAGTTTAACCTGAACAATATCCGTTGGGCCGATGACAGCCGTTCTTTTACTTTCGATTATAACAAACGGGGACATCAGGAATATATAGTTTATAAAGTCACCGGGGACAACCCGAAGGCTCAAGTGCTGATCGGGGAGAAGATGCCTACTTTTGTTTATTATAATTTGCTGTATCGCTACGATCTGAAAGACCGGAACGAGATCCTCTGGATTTCGGAGCGTGACGGATGGCGCCATCTTTATCTCTATGATGCGGATAACGGTCAGGTGAAACGACAACTGACCAAAGGGGAATGGGTAGTGAAACGGGTGTTGCATGTGGACGATGCCGCCAGGGTGGTTTATTTGGTAGGGTGCGGAAAAGATGCCGGTGAAGATCCCTATCTCGAGAAAGTATACCGGCTGAATATAGAGAATGGAGAATTGCTCTGCCTGACACCTGAAAATGGAAACCATCAAGTGGAATTTTCCAGGGATTATACCTATTTTACAGATAGCTGGTCCCGGATCGATTGTCCGCCGGTAGCTGCTTTGCGTAGTGCGAAAGACGGATCGGTCTTGTTGTCTTTGGAAAAGGCCGATATCAGCAAGATGCTGGCAGAAGGGTGGAGAATGCCTGAAGTGTTTTGTGCTAAAGGAAGAGACGGAGAAACCGATATTTGGGGAGTTATCGTCCGTCCGGTAGATTTCGACCCGTCCAAAAAATATCCCGTAATCGAGTATATCTATGCCGGACCACATGATTCTTTTGTCCCGAAATCTTTCACCGTATCTCCGGTAGATGCCGCTTTGGCGCAATTGGGCTTTATCGTGGTACAGATCGACGGAATGGGGACGGCTAACCGTTCGAAAAAATTCCATGATGTATGTTGGAAAAACCTGAAAGACGGAGGCTTTCCCGACCGTATCGCCTGGATGAAGGCTGCGGCGGCTAAATATCCTGAGATGGATATCGACCGGGTTGGGATTTATGGCTGCTCGGCAGGCGGACAAAATGCGATGGGAGCTGTATTGTTCCACCCTGATTTTTATAAAGTGAGTGTCGCTGCTTGCGGTTGCCATGATAACCGGATGGATAAGATCTGGTGGAATGAACAGTGGATGGGGTATCCCGTCGGAAAAGAATATGAAGAATGCTCCAATACGGTGAATGCTTATCGTCTGCAAGGGAAATTGATGCTGATCCTGGGGGAATTGGACGATAATGTCGATCCTTCGACAACTTTCCAGGTGGTGAATGCTTTGATCGGTGCCGGTAAAGAGTTTGAATTTGTAGTATTGCCCAACCAGCGGCATACGATGGGCGGAGCTTACGGTGAACGGAAAAGACGGGATTTCTTTATCCGGCATTTACAAGGCCTGCAAACTCCGGATTGGAATAAAGAGGAAAAGAAATAAAATCGAATCATAAATAAAAAGCTTATGAAAAAAAGAGTGATGACTTTTGTTGCCGCATGTCTGGCACTGAGTGTGTGTGCTCAGAAGAATGGACATACCGGTTATCCCATTACCCCGGTTCCTTTTACAGCTGTAAAAGTGAACGATGCCTTTTGGGGACAACGACTGAAAGCCAGCCGTGAAGTGACGATTCCGCTGGCATTCAGTAAATGCGAAGAAACAGGACGCTACAAGAATTTCGAAATGGCCGCTAATCCCGGTCCTCATAATAAAGTAACCGGATTTTCTTTTGACGATACCGATGTGTATAAAACGATCGAAGGGGCCAGCTATCTGTTGCAGACGTATCCGGATGAAAAATTGAAAAAATATATCGACAGTGTGCTGGTGATCGTTGCCAGGGCACAGGAACCGGACGGATACCTGTATACTTCCCGGACGATGAATCCGGAACACCCCCATGAATGGGCCGGATCGAAACGCTGGGAAAAAGTGGAAGACCTGAGCCACGAGTTTTATAACCTGGGGCATATGGTTGAAGGGGCTGTCGCTCACTATCAGGCTACCGGACAGAAAAACTTTCTGAATATTGCGATCCGCTATGCCGACTGTGTTTGCCGTGAGATCGGTGATAAACCCGGACAGCAGGTGAAAGTGCCCGGACATCAGATCGCCGAGATGGCTTTGGCGAAGTTGTATGTGGTGACCGGGGATAAAAAATACCTGGATGAAGCGAAATTTTTCCTGGATAAGCGGGGATATACGGAACGGAAAGACGAATATAGCCAGGCTCATAAGCCGATTCTGGAACAGAACGAGGCCGTCGGACATGCTGTCAGGGCTGCTTATATGTATTCCGGTATCGCCGATGTCGCTGCCCTGACCGGTGATCAGGAGTATATCGATGCGATCGACCGGATCTGGGAGAATGTCGTTACTAAAAAGTTGTATATTACAGGCGGAATCGGAGCTACCGGCAGTGGTGAAGCTTTCGGTAAAAATTACGAATTACCCAACATGTCGGCCTATTGTGAGACTTGTGCCGCTATCGGTAATGTGTATTGGAATTATCGCTTGTTTCTGCTGAAAGGAGATGCCAAATATTACGATGTACTCGAACGTACCCTTTATAATGGCGTATTGTCGGGGATTTCTCTGGACGGTGGGGCTTTCTTTTATCCCAATCCTTTGGAATCTATCGGCCAGCATCAACGTTCGCCCTGGTTCGGATGTGCCTGTTGCCCGTCGAATGCCTGCCGTTTTATTCCTTCTGTTCCGGGATATATTTATGCTGTGAAAGATAAGGAAGTTTATGTCAATTTGTTTGTGGCCAACGAATCGACCCTCGAAGTCGCCGGGAAGAAAGTAGGATTGAAACAGTCTACCTCTTATCCCTGGAACGGGGATATACAGGTGGCCGTGACTCCCCGCGGAATTTCCGATTTTGCGATGAAAATCCGGATTCCGGGTTGGGTGCAGGGAAAGGTCGTACCGAGCGATTTGTACCGTTATGCCGATGGCAAAAAACTAGGCTATACAGTGAAAGTGAACGGTAAGCCGGCAGAGAGTACGCTGGAAAAAGGTTATTTTACCATTCAACGCAAATGGAAAAAAGGGGATATCGTAGATATTCATTTCGATATGGAACCGCGGATTGTAAAAGCGAATTATAAAGTGGAAGCCGATCGTGGACGGGTATCCGTCGAGCGAGGACCGGTGGTGTATTGTGCCGAATGGCCGGATAATGATTTCAGTGTCCGGGGAATCCTGATGAATCAAACACCCGAATTTACCGTAGAAAACCGCAGTGATCTGTTGTACGGCATAGAGCTGTTGAAAACACAGGCTCAGACGCTGGAGTTCGATAAAGAGGGACGTCTGGAGGCAAAAGAAGTCACTTTATCCCTGATTCCTTATTATGCATGGGCACATCGGGGAGCCGGAGAGATGACCGTTTGGCTACCGATCGACCTGAATGCTACCCGTCCGGCAATGCCGCCGACGATTGCTTCCGAAAGTGAGGTTTCTGCCTCTCACCGGAGTAGTGCTATCTCGGCGGTAAACGACCGTTTGCAACCACAGAATCCCGAGGATCGCTCGATGCCTTATTACCATTGGTGGCCGAAAAAGAATACAACCGAATGGATTGTATACGACTTCAAAGGCGAACAGACTGTCTCTTCTTCTACCGTTTACTGGTTCGACGACGGCCCGTGGGGTGGTTGCCGGATACCGGAAGCATGGAAGGTATATTATAAAAATGAAGCCGGAGCATGGGTCCCGGTGAAAAATACGGCTGATTATCCGATTCAGAAAGATGCTCCCTGTACGGTGGAATTCGAACCGGTGAAAACCGCTGCGGTGAAACTCGAAGTTCAATTGCCGGAGGATAATGCGGCAGGAATTTTTGAGTGGGAAGTGAAATAACTTTTGGCTTACCTCGTCATTATTGTTATTTTTGTAAAGAAAATCAAACTAACAAAACATGAACTTATTGAAAATCATTTTTTTATTTTTCTGTACCTGGATGACAGGAGAGTTGACGGCCCAGACACCCTTTGAACGGTATTTTCTGGACAAGACACTACGGTTCGACTACTACCATTGCGGAGATAGCCGGAACCAGGAGTATTTTTTCGACGAATTGAAGGAAGAACCCTATTGGGCAGGTTCGAAAGTGTCTCTGCTGGATGATACCGGTTATGGGGTGCAATTGTTTAAAATCTTCGATAAAGCCAGTGGTAAAGAGATTTATTCCCGAAGCTATTGTACCTTGTTCAATGAGTGGCAAACCACTCCTGAAGCGCAGACTGTGCGTAAAGCCATGCCTGAGTCGGTGGTTTTCCCTTACCCGAAAAATGAGGTACGGATCGAGATCTATGCCCGTAACCGGAAAGGAGTTTTTGAAAAGAAATTCGAACAGGACATCGATCCCAATTCTTATTTTGTGAAAAAGTTTACTCCCCGCTACGAGACCTTCGAGGTGGCCTATAACGGTAATCCCTCGACGCGGGTAGATATCGTACTCGTTCCCGAAGGGTATACCCAGAATGAGAAGGAGAAATTTGCAGCTGCTTGCCGGGTGTTTGCTGAAGAGTTTTTCAGTTACTCTCCTTTCAAGGAGAATGCTGCCCGTTTTAATATCCGGGCGGTGTGGGCCCCTTCGATGGAATCGGGTGTGACTATTCCCGGCGAACATGTATGGCGGAATACGGCGGCTCAAGCCCGCTACTATACCTTCGACTCGGAACGTTATCAAATGATCGAGGACTTTCAGGGACTCCGGGATATCGCTGCCCATGTGCCGTATGATCATATTTATGTGTTGTCCAATACGCAGAAATATGGTGGTGGCGGAATCTATAATTTTTATGGTATCAGTGCAGCTCACCATCCTAACCGTACCGGTAAAATCTATGTACACGAATTCGGACATGTGTTGCTGGGATTAGGGGATGAATATATTGGCAACGTGTCGTACAACGATATGTATCCGACCGATGTAGAGCCATGGGAAGCCAATCTGACCACCCTGACCGATTTCGGCCGGAAGGAATGGAAAAAGATGCTGGACACGAAAACGCCGGTTCCTACTCCTGTCAATGAAAAAACACCTCAGAAATTAGGGGTTTATGAAGGAGGTGGCTATGTGAATAAAGGAGTGTATCGTCCATGGCCCAACTGTCTGATGAATAACCTGCATACCATCGATATCTTTTGCCCCGTATGTAGTCAGGCGATCCGGAAGCAAATCGATTTTCTGTGTCGTTGATCGTACGGAGTAATTTTTAATATGCAGGCCGATGGTCCGGAGTGTTCCCGGAACATTCCGGAGTAGACATGCCTCGCTGAAAGATTCCGATCTTATCTGGAGAATGAACGCAATACTTGGAACGGACGGGCGATAGCCATGAGCAGGAGTAAACGAAAAAACGGACAGATTACGGTAAAAGTCGGCCCGGAAGGTATGCCGCAAGCGGTTCTTAAACTTAGGGCAGAATAAAAAAAGGGATATGTCGTCGAGACATATCCCCGGCTATTCATTAGCCCGAAATCCCAAGTCAATAGTTGAAAGAAAGCAGCCGGTTGAATGTATAATAGTTGTACACACGGCTTGGGAGGCCTGTTGGAGTATCCGGTCTGCTTTCAAACAGTAGCCTAATAATTGTATATATGTTGAGTGGATTGAGAAAAACGCGGAGCTGCCTTTAAAACAACAAAGCGTGGAACTTAACTCAATCTGGCAAGAACCACTGACAATGGTTAGGAACAGAAAGAGCAAGCTCACGCTTAGGTATCATTGATATACGAACCTCCTACGTGAGCGTTGCTACAATCGTTCTGATTTCCTATTTAAAAATTGTCAGTTTTCTTGCTTTCAGAACGCGTAATAGTAACGCATCAACATTTTGTTGACAGATACCTCTTGTATCTGTTTTACAAAGGAAAAGAAAAAATTGAAGATAAACAAGTGAATAATGATTTTTTATTAAAATTAAAAAATGTAAGTTTATTCGTCGTTACTAATTCGTCTTCGGTGACCGGTTTGCCGGGACTCACTTTGTTCCTGTTGAGAGAACCTGAAGTTCGGGGTACAACTTTTAAAACCTAAATAAAATTAGTGCGTAAGGTACTTAAAATTACTTCTTGCTTGTTTAAGGTTTATAAACCTTTTTTACTATCTTTGTTGAAAAAGAGAACCTTATGTCTATGCTAAAATTAGAATCTTTTTTCTTCTTTTCTTTCTTCCTGTTTCTTGCCGGGTGCGGAAATCAGAGTAAACCGGTTTCGGTTGAACAGGAAATAATAACTCCCTTGAGTGCAGGAAATGCGGTGGACGACCTGTTGCCGTATATCGATTCGGTTGAAGTTGTTCCTTTGGAGACTACCGGGAAAGCGTTGATCGGACTGGTGGGAAAAATACTGCTTTTGCCTAACGGAAATGTCCTGATTAAAAGTACTGCCAGCATGTTCATGTTCAGTCCTGAAGGAAAGTTTTTATTTCAAATCGGAAAGAATGGCCGTGGCCCCGAAGAATACCTTACTATCGATGATGTATGCCTCAGCCAGGATGCCCGGGAATTATGGATTTTGGGAGGATGTGAGATCGTGAAATATAGTACGGAGACCGGACGGTTTATCCGGAAAACGACACTGGAGCTTCCAGAGATATGTAATGGCTTCGATGCGATAGCGAGTGGACCCGGTCATTCGGCTTTTTTGTATTATTGCCCGCAAATGGACGAGAATAATTTTTCGGAAGATTTCTATTGTTTGTATCGTTATGACGAACAGGGGCGAATCCTGCAAAAATTTCTGCCTCGTAAAGACTATGGCCTGAATATAGCTCTGATAACCCAGACTAGCGATAATCGATATATTCTCCGGCCTCAGGATAGTGATAATATCTGTTATTATCTTTCGGATAGTTTGCCGGTACCCCGGGTGAAAATCGATTTTGGGAAAGAGACGATAAAAAACCGGTATTCATCGGATCTGCAAACTTATCTCCGTTCTGATTATTATAAAATGCCGGTCTATATTTACGATACCCGGGATTACTTCTATTTCTCGTATTGCGGACCTGAGGCAACCGATTGTTATTGTATCCACTCTTTTAAAAATAGCAAAACGATTACCTGGGAGAGAAAAGGAGATGATGCCGACGGGATGTTCATGATTGGGGGGGCCGATAAAGACTTTTTTTATGGTATCTATAACGATTACCGGGACTGGGATGAAATCTTACTGAATCGGCAGGATCTTTTAAAAAGAGCTATTATTCAGAAAACCCATCTCCGGATCCCGGAAGATAGCAACCCTCTGTTGGTAAAAATAAAGTTTAAGTTTTAAGAGACTTTACCTTACTTTCCATTCCAATATTCCGGCTGATTTGCCTTCCTGTAACTGGGCGGTTAATCTCAGAGCTTTGGTTCTGACGGGCTGGAAGTGGACTGTACAATATTTATCTTTAGCGATTTCGTAAGGATCGGTATTTTTTACCGGCAGCCATTTCTCGCCGGCTTTGTATTCGAGACGCCAGGAGACCGGGAGTTGGAAATCGATATCGTAATGTCCTAATTCCAACCAATATACGGATGCTTCGGTGAGAGTCATCGGTTGGTCCCATTCGTATTGAGCCCATTCTTCTGTGCCAAAGCATTGCCACCAATTGTGAAACTGCATCGATTTATCCGCCGAATTGCGGGGTTCGAACCGGTCGTTCAAACCGTATCCTCCGTAAGGGATCGAAACAGAAGCCTGTGCTTGTGAAGCCAGGGTTTCTGTGCGGCGTGGAATGCTGGCCTCGCGGGTATAAGGGATCCATACATTCATTTCGTTGGCTCCGCGGTTGTCCCAGGCATAATAAGGAATGGCCGTCACGGAGGTTGGCAGAGTCGTATGGCCGTCGGAAAGTAAATGATATCCCTGGCCTTTTAGGGTCATGACACCGTGAAGCAGATCGGGCTTAAACTCCGGACTGAACGGAGTATCTTCCTCTGTAAACAGATCCAAAGCGTAACCGTCATGATCGCTGGCTTCGACACAATATACTATCGGACCGTATATTAGAGCATATTTGTTACGATCGTCGATAACTTGTGGGTCGGCGATCACTTTTCTGACTTGCATCGGTAAATTCAGGACGATTTGATCGTTACCCTTCCAGTCGCCTCGGAGAAGGGCATAACCGTTCCGGACTTCCGGTTTTACCGTTTTTCCGTTCAGGCTGATGGTATAACTTGTTGTATCTTTGTCGAGATAGGTATATAGGGTGCCGGGAAGAGGTTGCTGTTGTACCCAACCGGGAATACGCAAAGCCAGAGTAAACGAAGAAGCAGGAGAGTGATCCAAAGTCAGCTTGATCCTGCCTTCCCAGGGATAACGGGTTTCCTGTTTGATGCGGACCGGTTGGCCCTCCAGAGTTATTTGACCTTCGTTGCCCATGTACAGATTGACGAAAAGAGTATTCCCTCGGACGGCATACACATAACCCGGAATGGACGGCATAAAGCGGGTGATATTGGAAGGACAACAGGAACAACCGAACCATTCGCTCCGGTCATGACTACCGTCCGACATCAAAGGATTGTCGTAAAAATAACGTTTCCCATCGAGAGAGACTCCCGAAATGACTCCATTGTATAAGGCACGTTCGAGCACATCGTAATATTTCGATTCCCCGGTTAGTAAAAACAGACGGTAGTTCCAGTAGACATTGGAGATAGAGGCACAAGTTTCACAATAGGAAGTCATGTTCGGAAGTTCGTAATTTTCCCCGAATCCTTCTCCCCAGGCTCTGGCTCCGATACCTCCTGTGATATATAATTTCCGGTCGGTGATATTGTTCCATAGCCGTTTTGAAGCTTCGATGAATCCTTGATCCTGGCACAAGGCGGCGACATCTGCGACACCCGAATACAGGTAACCGAACCGCACGGCGTGTCCTACAGCCTCGTCTTGTTCCTTGATCGGTTTGTGGTCCTGGCTATACGGACTGGCAGGGCGCCCATCGGAGAAACGTCCCGCTTCCTCACAAAAATACTTCGCTTTTTCCAGGTATTTGGGATTACCGGTCACCCGGTACATTTTAACAAGCCCCATCTCGACAATGGGATGCCCCGAGGGCTGATGGATCTGTCCTGAATCTGTTCCGAAAACCTGACATACCAGGTCGGCATTCTTTATCGCGACGTCAAGTAAATGACGTTTACCGGTAGCATAATAATGAGCCGTGGCGGCTTCGTATAAATGTCCGCAGTTGTAAAGTTCGTGGCTATTGACTTTCTCCCAGCGACGGCTGCCCATCCAGCGCTGAAGGCGGTCACAACGATTGGTACGGCAAGTGTAAAGATAACCGTCCGGTTCCTGGGCTGCTGCTATCAGGTGGATGACACTGTCGAGATAATGGTCGAGCTGTGGGTCATATTGCACTGCCAGCACGTAGGAAGCTCCTTCGACTACTTTGTAAATGTCGGTGTCGTCAAAGGGAAAATCTCCCTGGTGTTCTCCGGTTTTCAGACCTGCGGCAAGAGCGAAATTGTCCAGACGGCCGTTGATTTCACATTGGTGAAAAGCCGTCGGGATGGATACTTCGCGATTTATACTCAGTTTAGGACTCCAAAAAGAATCCGCTAAATGGACTTGGGTGAAATTTACGGGTTGGATCGGATAATCGGTCACTTTTTTTTGACAAGCCACGAAATTCAGCATTCCGCAGAGTATAGATATGAATATTATTTCCCTCATAATTGTTCGGTTTACCTCTGCAAAAATAGAATAGGGGTAGGAAAACAAATATCAGAAATGTACGTTTTCATATCAATATTGTCCGGTAAGGAGAATTTTTTTGACAAAGGCAGAAAAAAATCGGCGCGACTTGCGGTTGCTGACCGGCACATTGCTGAGCGGGTGTGCCGGGTGTGCTTACCTCCTGTCGTACCAGGAGTCCCGCTTCGTTAGTTTCAGGTCTTTCAACAGACTGGAACGGACGTTGATCTGGAAATTGTAGGACTGGTGCGTGCCGAAGGGAATGCAGGAAAAGGTCATTTCCCAGCAATGCAGGTCGCGGGTGAGGTTGAAACTGGTAGCCGTCACTTCTTTCTGCTGGAAGTCATAACCGGTGCTGTAGCCTATCTTCCATTTCGGGGTCAGGGAAAAGTCGCCGTTGATACGCACCATCTGCGAAATGGTATTGCTGCTCAAAGGTTTTTTGGCTCCGGGAGCGGTATTGCGCGAATAATTCTTCGAATAACTGAACGTATAATCCAGACTGATACTCCAGGGAACATCGAAATCCATATATTCATCATAATGACCGTTCAGTCTATCGTTCTTTTCTTCTTTGTTTTTCCCGTTGTCCGAAGAGAATTGTATGCCCGAAGAAGCCGATACGCGGGTCAGACGTCCGATACCTCCATTGTACCTGTTGATTCTGACGGCATTGGCATTGATGGCATAAGGGTCTAACGTTCCGGTCAGGTTAATGTTGACTTTTTCATTGAATACTTTGGTCCGGGCCGATAACTGAATCACCGACCAGCGCATAGAATCGGCAAAGAAATTATAACTGGATTGTAAACGAAAGCTCTCCAATAGTTTTATTTTCTTATACTCTTCCTTGCCGGTGGTATCTTTGTCGTTCCGGACTTTCATTTCCAGGTTGTTGTCGAGGCTCAGGCTCAGGCTCCCCGATTCTTCGGCACCGGAAGGGGTTCCGTATAACTTGTTGTCGAATATAGAATATTCCTGATCGTTACCTTGTGAATCTGTGTAAGTTTTCCAGTATTTACTTTTAGGTACACCGATTTTAGGGGTATACGATACGCTGGCACTGGGGCGGATGACATGCCGGATGGCAAAAATTTTGCTAGTCGGTAAGAATTGATACATACCGTAAATCGTCGGGTTGTAAGAAAGAGACAGACTTGCGTTGTAATTGTGGGCGTAATGCAGGCCATATACCGTATCGACAGGGATATAACCCCCTCCCGGCATCGTAGAATCGGCTACCCAGTCGCCTTTACGGATCGAACTTAAATAGGCTACACCGTTATAAGTGAACGAGGGAGAAAGGGATAGGTCTTTTACAATATTGATGCTGGTACTCAATGGAATAGAATGTTTAAAACCATTTTGCCAGTCCCGGGCCATATTCTGGAAAGATTTTCCCAGTTCGGATTCCTTGGTCTGAATACTGTTACGTAACTCTGCATTGTAGGTGAAACCGATATTCTCATACCATTTTAATTCACCTACACGTTCTTTACGCCGAAAAGGATATACCTGGGATACCCGGAAGTTCAGGTTCGGAAAAGAAAGTGAGATCGAGGAGTCACGGCTGTTCTGGTTGTGGGTAAAACTGGCTGTGATATTGAACGGACGGTCGGGCCACTTTTTGCTCCAGGAAATACTGGATTGTTTACGTTGGTTGGCTATATCATTGATATTGGTGGCGTTATAATAGTTGTTTGTCGCAGAAGACATATCTACCGAAGCAGAAAATGTCGTATAAGGATTGGCTTTGGGATCTTGGGAATGTTGCCAGCGGATGGACCAGTCTTTGGACTGGGTATAGTCCGGAGTCCCTTTTTCACTGGTATGGTTCCGGCTCATCGAGAAATCGAAATTACCGCTGAATTTATACCTTTTTCTGTAATTCGAACCTACGTTGAGGCC
The DNA here is from genome assembly GCF_000980245.1 of Odoribacter sp. N15.MGS-14. NCBI lineage: Bacteria > Pseudomonadati > Bacteroidota > Bacteroidia > Bacteroidales > Odoribacteraceae > Odoribacter > Odoribacter sp. N15.MGS-14. The sequence goes on along the minus strand of NZ_LARE01000048.1, from coordinate 7,369 downwards.
CCACGACCCATTGGTATAGATCGTACCGGTAACCGTGAGGTCTACATAATCGTTGATAAACCAGTAGTAACCTCCGTCCCGCAAGTTGAATCCCCGCATACGTTCTTCACCGTAAGTAGGCATAATAATTCCCGAGGTTCCTTTTTTGGTGATCGGGAAGAATCCGAACGGGATAGCCAGAGGGAGAGGTACATCTTCGATGTAAAGATTGGCAAATCCCGAAACGACCTTTTTGTCCCGGATCATTTTGGCCTTGCTCAACCGTACGTAGAAGTGCGGATGATCGTGTTTGTCACAAGTGGTATACCAGCCGTCTTTGATACAATATACCGAATCCGACATTTTCTTGGTCAGCTTTCCCTGGACGTAACCTTCGCCTTGTTGGGTGATGATCTCTTTGACAAATCCTTTTTCTGTCTTGAAATTATATTTGAGATCCAGACTTTCGAATTCCTGGCTACCGTCCTTGAATTTGGGTTTGCCGACGATCGTACCGCTACTGTCAGGAAGACCGGAAGCATAAGCCAGGCTGTTTTCCATATCTAATTCGATGTAGTCGGCTTTTAATTCCGTCGTCAGATATTTGACAAAGGCATTTTTATATAAAAAAGTTTTTTTATTGGGAACATCCAGAATGATCGAATCGGCTGCGTTGTATTCTACTACATCTTTAAAAAGAGGTTTCTCTGTTTTCGTACTATCCGTTTGGAGTGTATCGGATTGTACCTGTAGAGAATCCGACACAGTCGGACGGGGAGCCATTAAAGCCGAATCGGCAGCAGATAAACTGTCTCTGACCGATGCCGGACGTTTGACCGGGTGATGGACTTCTTTAATCACCGGCCCGGGAGTTTTATCTTGAACCGTCGAATCTGGTTGTACTGATTCTTGCTGCTTTCCCGCTGCTGTCTTTTCTTGCATTTCGCTGGCGGCAATATCTTTCCGGGCATGTGAAGACCGTGATGCTACGGAACATGCTGCCATCATAAAAATGATGCAAATCGTAAGAAATTGAAGTATATTTGCTCTTAGTTGCAATTTATTATACTATTTTTGTGATGAATAAACGCATTCCGGTCCTTGGATTCGGTTTGCAAATGTAAGAAATATTGATTGTTAATAGCTAGCATTCTTTTTAAAAAGTTTTAAATATCATGATAATTCGATACGGACTTACCGGAATATTGTTTTGGTTACTGGTAATATTTTCCGCATATGAATCTATGGCTCAGAAAGAATCGGGAAAAATCAAATGTATTTGTATTGATGCCGGTCATGGTGGATTTGCTAATAAAGAAGGCGATCCCGGGGCAATCGGTGCCCTTACTCAGGAAAAACACCTCACTTTGGGAATTGCTTTAAAGCTTGGAAAGATGATCTCGGAACGCTATCCGGATATTCGGGTGGTGTATACCCGTACGAAAGACGTGCCTGTAGAGTTGAATAAACGGGGCAAGATCGCCAACGACTGTAAAGCCGATCTTTTTATTTCTATTCATATCAATTCCTGTAAAACCCCTTCTGTGCGGGGACTGGAGACTTATGTGCTGGGATCTACCCGAAACAAGGAAAATCTGGAAGTGGCGATGAAAGAAAACGCTGTAATCAGGCATGAAAAGGATTATGAAAAGAATTATGCCGGATTCGATCCGACAAGTCCCGAGTCTTATATTATTTTTAGTTTGATGCAGAATATCCATCAGGAAAAAAGCCTGGAACTGGCCGGTGCCGTACAAGCAGAGATGGTCAAAGCGACCAATCATAAAGACCGGGGGGTCAGACAAGCCGGTTATCTGGTACTGAAAGATGCAACAATGCCTGCCATCCTTGTCGAATCGGGTTTTATCTCTAACCGGGAAGATGAGAAATTTTTAATGTCGCAGGCCGGACAAACGAAGATCGCTACTGCTATTTTTAAAGGAATTGAAACTTATAAACGACAAGTAGAGAAAAAAAGTAGCGTGAACCGTTCCGGACAACCCGGGCCGGTAGTGGCATCGGATGGAAATCAGTCCGTAAAGGCTGCAGAAGTACAAAAAACGCAAGTTGCCGAATCCGGAAAAAACGAATTGTTTTATGCTATTCAGGTGGCTTCTGTTCCTTCGAAAGTCAAAACTCCTGCAAAGCTTTGTACAGGCGAGAAGGTGGAGGAAATAAATTCCGGAGGACGTTATCGTTATTATGTGGTTAAGGATAAGGAATTAGATGTAGTGAAGAAAAAACTTTCTTCCGTAAAGCGTAAGGTGAAAGATTGTTTCATCATTGCGATATATAATAATAAAGTAATTACTGTGGCAGAAGCCAGAAAATTGGAGTCGGAAAAATAAAAAGTAGTAAGATATTAAGATGTTATGGGAATGAAGGTTAAAAGAGAAGTGAAACTGGCATTAACAGCAATTGCTGCTGTTGTTATATTGATCTGGGGAATTAATTTTTTGAAAGCGAAAGCATTGTTCGACCGGAATAATGTGTTTTATGGTATTTATGACCGGGTGGATGGATTGAAAGTTTCCAGTAGTGTAATCTATCGGGGATATAGTGTCGGACAGGTCAGTGCCATACAGTTTACCGGTGAACGGTACGATAAGGTATTGGTACAGTTTACCGTGGGAAAAAAATTGCAGATATCTTCCAATACCATTGCTGCTATCCGTAGCGCCGACTTGATGGGCTCGAAAGCCATCAACCTCATCCCCGGAGATGCAACGACTTATGCCCAGAGCGGGGATACCTTGAGAACGGAATTGGAATTGGGTATCATGGAACAACTGAACAAACAATTGGAACCCTTGAAGAAGAAAGCCGAGACGGTAATGGTCTCTTTGGATACGGTATTGGTGGCTTTGCAGGAGATTTTTAGTGAAGATGCCAATGGAAATATCCGGGGATCCTTGAAAAGTGTCAGCCGCACACTGGATAACGTAGAGCATGCTTCCGGTACTTTGAACGATTTGCTGGCCAACGAGTCCTCCCGGATTTCTAAAATTCTCGAGAATATCAATAGCATAACCGGAAACCTGGAAAACAGTAATGCGAATATAACCCGTAGCCTGGATAATATTACCGGGATCAGCGATTCGCTTAAAGCGGTTAATCTGGCTAATACCGTTCGTTATTTGAATAGTGTTTTGGCACAGACCGATTCCATTGTCATGAAGATCAACCGGGGGAAAGGTACACTAGGGGGAGTGGTGAATGACCGTGATTTGTATTATAATCTGACGGCAGTGAGTGAAAATCTCAATAAATTACTGACCGAATTCCGGCAAAATCCAAAACGCTTTGTGAATCTATCTTTGTTCGACTTTTCTTCCGGTAAATCGACCCAGGATACTTATGGGATCGTGATTGCGGAATCGGAGGAACCCTTGGCCTTGGATTCCGAATTATACCGGAAATATCCCGATTTAAGGGAAATGCGTAAAAACGGGAAATATCTTTATTTGATCCGAACTTATAAGAATTTGAAACAAGCGGAGAAAGATCTGAAAGATGTTAATAAAATCTTTAAACAATCATTTATTGTTAAAATTCAATAAAATCTTAATTTGAATCATTCTAAATAGGAGCGTTGCCGTTGTGGTGATTATTAACATAATTATGTGTATAATATGTTTGTTATGTTAATATGTTGTAAGAAACTTTTCCTTTAAGCTGAAACGATTAGGTTGGGTACTCTCCTTTTTTTAACCTTTGAATGTGATAAATGGGGTATAGGTATTTTAATAAAAATAAATGATTTTGATGGAGTGTAATATATTTGTTATCAGATGGTTATATTTAATGTCTTGGTTCTTAGTTGATAAGCTTTTTTTGAATATAACCAAGTAAAATCCCATTTTTTTTATGATTTTTTTTTATGGAATTTAGCATGCTGAAAAGAGGCGGGTTGTGAAAAGTAAGAAACACCTGACTAACAATAGACTATGGAAAAGGAAGGTAAGAATATTTGGTTGAAATGTTTGTCTTTGATTCAAAAGCAAGTATTGCCTGAAAAGTTTAAGACGCTTTTTGAGCCGATACGTGCTGTTCGTTTTAAAGATGATGTACTGACAATTCAGGTTGCCAGTGCTTATGTATATGAAGTTTTGGAAGGGGAGTACATCGATATTCTGAAGAGTGCTTTGAAAGCGGTAATCGGCCCCAATGCAAAATTGGCTTATTCGGTTGTGGTGGAGAGAAGTAAACCTTCTGAGCCACTGACAACGACTTTAGCTTCTAATCCGGTAAGGAAGCCTGCAAGCAGCACGGTTTATCTGGATCAGACCGGTCACAGTACGCTGAAGAACCCGTTTGAACGGGCTTCCAATCAGATTCAGATAGATTCCCAGTTGAATCCTTCCTATACCATGGAAAGTTATATCGAAGGCAACTGTAACCGTTTGGCAAGGTCTGCCGGTATGGCTATCGCTCAGAAACCCGGAGGAACGGCTTTCAATCCTTTGTTGATCTATGGTGGTTCAGGGCTCGGAAAAACACATTTGGCACAAGCGATCGGTCTGGAAGTGAAACAGAATTTTCCGAATAAGGTCGTCTTGTACGTGTCGACCAATATCTTTCAGACTCAGTTTACAGAGGCGGTGCGTCGGAATGAAGTGAACGATTTCCTTCATTTCTATCAGTTGATCGATGTATTGATTTTGGATGATATACAAGAACTGGCCGGAAAGACCGGTACTCAAAATACTTTTTTCCATATTTTCAACCATTTGCATCAGTCCGGGAAACAGTTGATCCTGACTTGTGATAAGGCTCCGGCCGAATTGGAAGGAATGGAAGATCGTTTGCTGTCCCGTTTCCGTTGGGGATTATCGGCCGAGATCAAGGCGCCGGATTTCGATACACGTAAAGAAATCGTGTTGAACAAAGCCCGGAAAGACGGTATCGATTTTTCAGAAGAAGTGATCGAATATATCTGTAAATATGTCGATCATAATGTCCGGGAATTAGAAGGAGCGATGATTTCTTTGCTGGCTCAGTCGACTTTTAATAAGAGGGACCTGACGGTGGACGTCGTTAGAGATATCCTTGGAAAAATGGTGAAGAAACCTACGGAAGAATTGACGGTCGATAAAATCCAGGAAGTGGTTTGTGAACATTTTAATATTCCGTCGGAGCTTTTACAGACGAAAACCCGAAAACGTGAGGTGGTACAAGCCCGTCAACTGGCTATGTATTTCTGTAAAAACTATACGAAGTATTCTTTGTCGTATATCGGTAGCCAAATTGGTAAAAAAGATCATGCTACGGTCTTATACGCCTGCAAAGCGGTCACCGACCTGATCGAAACTGACCGGAATTTTAAGATCCAGGTGGAGGAGATTCAACGGAAATTGTATTGCCGGAATTAAAGCGGCATTGTTACTGAAGCCGCATTGTTCCAACCGGAATAGAAGAAGATTCGGTAAACTGAATGTTTAACTGCTGAGGTGCCCGATTGGAACGGAAAGTTTTTTAATTACTCTTCTTTGGAGGCAGTAATTGAGTCCTTTTTTGTAATTGGAATGGAAGATCTGTACCGAACCGTCGAAGTAGTAGCCGAAGGCTTATATAAAGAAAAAGGAAGTAAGTTTCTGGCCTTTGTTTACCCTGTGGCTACCGAAGAACAAATTCGGGAAATTATTACCGGGATAAAAGAAAAGTATTACGATGCCCGGCATCATTGTTATGCCTGGCGCTTAGGAGCTGCTAAGACCCATTTCCGGATGAATGATGACGGTGAGCCTTCCTCTACAGCCGGCAAGCCGATATTCGGACAGATTCAATCTTTCGACCTGACCAATGTACTGATTGTTGTCGTGCGCTATTTCGGGGGAACCAAGCTGGGGGTATCGGGGTTGATCAATGCCTATCGTGAAGCTGCTGCCGATGCCATCCGGAATGCCGTCATCGTCGAAAAAACCGTAGATGAAATTTTGCGGATTCGGTTCAGTTACCTAGTCCTGAACGATGTCATGAAGGTGATCAAGGAGGAAAATCCCGAAGTCCTGGAACGCAACTTTGAATTATCCTGCGAAATGTTGTTGGCGATCCGCCGAAAAGAACTCCCGAAACTAATAAAACGTTTGGAGAAAATCGATTCTTTAAGTATTATCGAAGAGTAATATTTTTTTAGAAAAAAAAGCCATAAAAAATTTGCAAACTCCGATTTCCTCCCTATCTTTGCACCCGCGTTCTGAAAGAAACGACGATTCAGTAGCTCAGCCGGTAGAGCACAACACTTTTAATGTTGGGGTCCTGGGTTCGAATCCCAGCTGGATCACCAAAAAAAAGCCAAAAGGCGTTAATAAAAAGACAAGTCCTGCAAAATTAATATTTTGTGGGACTTTTTTATTGCCTTTCGGCTACCTCGACCGCCATGAAAAGGTCACGGTTCAATCGAAAAATCGGGGTTGGATTGATAGTGGGCACTATAAAATAAATTTTTGTTTACACAATTTATTTTATAGTGCCGAAAAAGTCGCTTACCAGGCGTATTTCTTCCACGGACTGTTTACATGTGTCAGTAATTCATCGGCAGTACTTTTCATTACAGAATTGTATGCGCCCTTGCCGCCCCATAAGGAACGTCCGATAATATAGCTCATGGCCATGTCTTCCCACGAAGAGAACTCGGCATGTACCATATCATATGCGATGTCTATATATTTCCAGGCATCCGTTTCGGAAATATAGCCCATTTCACAACAAGCACGGGCAAGAAAGCAGATGCGTCCCGCATCCCAACCGGCAACGCCGTAACGTTTTAAATCTTCCTTTTGTGCAATCACTTTGTAGGAAAGCAGTTCCTCATAGGTCTCCTGCAAGTTCTGAAACTGCCTGACAATTTTGTCGTAATCTTCTTGAGAAGTCATATGCTGCTGAAAGATTTCATCTTGCTCTTCCGGTTTGTCTAACAAAAATGCCTGATAAACAAAGGAAAAATAATACCGGTACCCTTTTCCGCAAAGGTAGTCCAATTCTTTACGGGCCGCTTCCGTAGTTTCAATACCCCACCATTCTCCGAGTATCTTGGGTAGTATATCGGAAATACCGGTTTCTACCGAGTTTTGATAAGCTCCTTGTTGAGAGGCATACATGGCTCCGACAGCAATCCTCTTGCATTGCTCGTCGCTCAATTTCGATTTGGGATTCAGGCACACCCCTTTGAAAGATCTGCGTATTTTTCTGATAAATGAATATGCGCTTTTCCCTTTTTTGAAAAGCCAAAAACCACCCACGACAGCAGCTATCGTAACGGATATCCAAAAATCGTTGTTCATATTGTTATCATGCTTTTTAAGGTTCCTATTGCTATGCTTCCCAACTTGACTGCTTCCAAGGCGACTCACCGTTCTCCAGCAAGAGTTTTATGATCTCGTATGCCGTT
>NZ_LARE01000002.1:0-91396 GCF_000980245.1 Odoribacter sp. N15.MGS-14 | reverse complement strand
ATGGATTAGTATTATGATCGGGGTTCTGGAAATGTATACCGGAACCGTTCAGGGGAAAAATCTGAGAGAACGTTTGAACGCCATTCCGGAGATTGTCTCGGTAGAAGCGGGTTGCGATTCCATATACGGAGAGTATTTCCGTTGTTTCATCCGGCAACCTTATGACCATAATCATCCGGAAAAAGGCAACTTCCGGCAGCAATTTTGTCTCCTGCACCGCTCCGATTCGGCAGCCGTGGTATTTGTCACATCCGGAGGAACTATTGATTCTTTATACTGGACAGAAGCCGCGACTTTGCTGAAAGCCAATCAGGTCATCCTGGAAACCCGCTATTGCGGCCGTAGCCGGCCTGACAGTACGATCGACTGGCATACGCTGACTTTGCCGCAAATTGCAGCCGACCTGCACGCTGTCATAAAAAGTCTGGAAACGGCACTATACTCTTCCAACTACCGGGTATCTACCGGAAACGGTCAGGGTGGTTTGGAAGCTTTGTTTCACAAACGGTATTATCCGGAAGATGTGCGGCAGACCATTTTATTCAATACTCCTTTATGTAGTGATTCGCCTGACAAACGAGTCGGTCGCTATCAGGTCAGGTTGGGAAAACCGAATAAAATGTTTCGAGGAGGGGGGATCCAAATGGGCATGAATGGCGGCGGTTTTTCTTTTTTTCCGACCGGTAGTGAACTGAATTTCGATATAAAGGATTTTCAGCGTTACTGTTTCCGGCATTTGGACAGCCTGTTACCCTTGTTCGAAGCATATAGCCGTGAACACAGACTGGATTTCCGGCGGGTAGGATCTTCTTTGCGGGCTCTGCAATTGACCATCCTCGAATACCGGCCGGCTTTCTTTTACGGAGCCGTATCGAAGGAACTGATTCCCGATAAGGAATATGATAATCCGGCATTTTATTTCGAACATTTGATTACCGTATCCGATCCGGCCCGTTTTTGTGACAGCACATTATATGCCCGTGAGCCGATGTCGTGGCTGGCCCTGAACGAAACGGGAAGTTATACTCATTTTGTCCGGCCTTACCGGGAATGGGTACCGAAGGATATTCACGACCGTTCTTTTTTGTATGCATCCGATATGCCTTGGAAAAACGTTACTTTCCGGCAGGAACAAACCAAAGACATGAAAAGATGGCTGCGGAACGAAGCAAAGGATATACTGTTTATTTACGGATTGCTGGATATTTTTGCGGCGGCAAAAGTAAATTTGAAAAAGAATGACTATTGTACATTGTTGGTCAGTCCGGGACAGGGCCTGGTAGTCCGAATTGAAAACTTCGACTGGGGTACATGCAACTACTTGAAAGATATGATTTTAACAAATAAATGATGATTGTTCCCCTCTATGATTCCAAGGTCGGTTGGATTGCTGTCTTTGCTTATTTAATCTCCGGTAAATCGATCCCCTTGATTTTGCGATAGAGATTCAGGGCATACGAGTCGGTCATGCCGGAGACGTAATCCACTACGGTCTGAATCTTTGTATACATAGAATCTGCCTTACTGACCTTGTATTGTTCGGGCATGATCGATAAGATATTCCGGGCGTAGTAAGTTTCCGGTTTCAGTACTGCATCCGTATATTCTTTGAGGATGGTTCCGAGTATTTTGAAACCGGCAATTTGAATCTGGGTTACCATATTCGTGTGGTAGATTCGTCCGTAAGCTAAGGCGGTGCAGGCATCGTAGGCTTCTTTGTTCGTTCCGCTGACTTGTTTGATCAGGGTACTGTTGAAATCACCCTTCATGATCGCTTCGTAATTCTGGCAGAATACGTCGGCACAGGCATTGATCAGCTTATTGATGATTCCGGCTCTCAAAAAAGCAATCCGTTCGTTTTTGTCGGTAACCGTCTTGAAAGTTTTGGTGATGATTTTCAGATCTTCTTTGTCTTCATTTTTGTCATAAAAGCTTTCCAGAATAGCGACGGTTTCGTCATAAGAAAGTATGCGTAGTTTATGTGAGTCTTCGATATCCATAATCTGGTAACAGATATCGTCAGCGGCTTCGACAAGGTATACCAGCGGATGGCGTACATATTGCAGCGGATGGTCACCGAGCTGGCGGATTCCCAGTTCCCCGGCTACCTGCCGGAAAATGTCTTTTTCACTCTGGAAAAAACCGTATTTGAATCCTTTGGGATTGGCTTTTGTCGATTCGAAGGGGTATTTGACGATAGAAGCCAGGGTGGTATAGGTCATGGTATAGCCTCCCGGGCGGCGTCCGTTGAAGCTGTGGGTCAGGAGACGGAAGGTATTGGCATTACCTTCGAAATGGCTTAGGTCATTCCATTCTTCGTCGGAAAGCAATTTTTTGAAATACAGGCCTTCACCTTCACTGAAAAAATAGGAAATCGCTTCTTCGCCCGAGTGGCCGAAAGGAGGGTTCCCCAGGTCGTGGGCCAGGCAACCGGTGCTGACAATGGTTCCGATTTCTTCCAGAATTTCCGGATTTTCGATCTCTACTTGCTGTTGTTTCAGGAATTGGCTGACCTTATTTCCGAGCGAACGTCCTACACTAGCTACTTCAAGGCTGTGAGTCAGACGGTTGTGAACAAAAATATTACCCGGAAGGGGAAATACCTGCGTTTTATTCTGTAAGCGACGGAAAGGAGATGAAAATATCAGGCGGTCGTAATCCCGTTGAAATTGCGAACGGTCGTGCGAATGAAACAACGAAGTGGTACTTCCCGGATGATAACGATGGGCTGATAAAAGTTGATTCCAATCCATAGGTAAAGCAATGAAGATAAGATCGAATAATAGGTTGAAAAACAAAGAGACGTCCAAAAAGTTTATACTTTGGGGACAGCCTCTTTGTATAAGGTTACTTTTTATTTTGTAATGAAGTGGAAGTGACTTCCGAAGCGTTCGAATGCAGCTTTGTCCAGTTCTTCCTGGCATTGAGGAGCAGCAATACGGATCAAGGCTTTAGCGCGATCCTGTAAGGTTTTTCCATATAGGTCGGCTACCCCGTATTCCGTAACGACATAATGCACATCGAAACGGGTGGTCACCACTCCGGCGCCATTCAACAGGGTCGGACTGATTTTACTGATCCCTTTGGCTGTGATAGCCGGCATGGCGATAATCGGTTTACCTCCTTCACTGGCTGCTGCACCCCGGATAAAGTCCAACTGTCCTCCACAACCACTGTAGAATTTGCATCCCAGAGAGTCGGCGTTTACCTGGCCGGTGAGGTCGATAGAAAGTGCAGAGTTGATGGCAGTCATTTTCGGTTGCTGGGCAATGATATAAGGATCGTTGGTATAGCCTACGTCCATCATAGCTACTGCCGGGTTGTCGTCGATAAAGTCATATACCGCTTTAGAACCCATCAGGAAAGTAGAAACGATTTTCCCTTTATCGTATTTTTTATTCAGGTTGTTGATTACTCCTTTATAATAAAGAGGTAATACTCCATCGGCAAACATTTCGGTGTGGATCCCCAGATTTTTGTGGTTACCCAGCTGTGACAATACGGCGTTCGGAATAGCTCCGATTCCCATTTGAAGACAAGCACCGTCTTCGATCAGGCCGGCACAATTTTTACCGATTTGAATATCCTGTTCCGATGGTTGTGCCGGTTTAGCTTCAATCAGCGGAGTGTTGTCTTCGCAGAAGATATCGATATCGGATAATTTGATGATGGCATCTCCCCAGGCACGCGGCACGTTAGGGTTGATCACCGCAATTACTGTTTTAGCCGTTTGAACGGCAGCCAGGGTGGCATCTACAGAAGTACCCATAGATACATAGCCGTGTTTATCCGGAGGACATACCTGAATCATGGCCACATCTACCGGAGTAATCCCCATACGGATTAATTTCTGGGTTTCACTGAGGTGTACCGGAATATAGTCTGCCCAACCGTCCTGAGTCGCTTTCCGTACGTTGTGGCCGACAAAATACGATTCCAGCTGGAATACACCTTCAAATTCCTGCTCTGCATAAGGAGCAGCGCCTTCCGTATGAAGATGTTGCAATTTAATGTTTTTCAGCTCTCCGGCACGTCCGCGGGCACACAAAGCCTGGATCAAACCCTGAGGTGCACAAGCTACACTGTGAATATGAATCCGGTCGCCCGATTTCACCACTTTGACAGCTTCTTCAAATGATACTGTTTTTATACCTTGAACCATAATGTTGTTATATTAGATTAAAATCTTTCACTCACAAACGATGCGAAGGTAGGCAATAAAAAGTAAAAAGTAAAAGGTAAAAGGTAAAAAGTGGGAGTAAATTGTGTGTAGAATTTGTTGCGTAATAAAATTATAGGGGAGAATACCGGACAAAACTGCTGTAATGGTTTGCGGATCGGATATATATAATCAATAGTATGGTGAAAAAGGACAACTCTATCTGTAAAGTATAGAATCGTCCTTTTTAGTTTACTTGTATTTTTCGATCAGGTTTTTAACGACTTCCGGGGTTAATTTATGATTTTCGAGCAGAGGAAAACCTTCCCAGCGGACAATACCTTTCGGATCGATGATGATGACATGGGGAATACCTTTGATTTCCAGGATTTTGTCCATTGTTTTTTTAGTATCTACTCCGTAATAATATTCGATAACGGGTTCTTTCATCGCTTTAATCTTTTCTACCGGTTCGTCCGAAATGCCGATAACGACGACATCTTTCGAAAATTCTTTGGCAATCTCGTTGAGCTCGGGAATTGCTTTCCGGCAGGGACCACACCAGGTAGCCCAAAAGTCGATGATGACGAATTTTCCCTCAGTATCGGGTTTTTTAGAAATCCAGGTTTCTACGGTTAGTTCCGGTGCCTTTTCGTTCAGAAAAGATTTTGCCCACAACTGTTTGCCGTTGTTGCTTTCCTGTGCAAATCCAATACCGCTGAATAATAGCATGGTCAGTAAAATAATTGTGTTTTTCATTGTTTATCAGAATTTTAGTATTCAAGTCTATCCTTTGTTTTTTCAGTTATAACGGTTACAGCCCTTTCTCTCAACTTCTATCTCCCCACTTTTTAACCTCTCTCTTTTATCTCCTCGAATAACCTTTAGCCTATAGCTTTTAGCCTACAGCCTTTAGCCTATAGCTTTTAGCCTTTTACCTTTTCATCGCCCTCTCCATATCTTTCTTGGCATCTTTCAGTTTCAGGCTTTCCCGCTTGTCGAATTCCTTTTTGCCTTTAGCCAGGGCGATCCGGAGTTTGGCGTATCCTTTTTCGTTGAGGAAAACTTTCACCGGTACGATGGTCAGGCCGGATTCTTTCACTTTACGTTGCAGTTTGATCAGCTCTTTGTGAGTGAGCAGTAGTTTTCGTTCCCGTTTTTCTTCGTGATTGTAATAAGTCCCTAGTTTGTATTCGGCGATATGCATCCCTTTTACCCACAACTCTCCCCGGTTAAAAAAGCAGTAGGAATCTACCAGACTGGCTTTCCCGGCCCGGATAGATTTAATTTCGGTACCGGTAAGTACGATGCCGGCATTATATTCCTCGAGAAATTCGTAGTCGAAGGAGGCTCGTTTGTTTCGTATATTGACTTCGTTAGGCATAAACTGAAAAATTAAATATTGAAAGCAGAAATTCCAAAGATGATCATCAAAAGTTGATTGATAATGACTGGAATACAAATAATCGCCAGGGAACTGATGACGAGAATATTGGTTTTCTGGCCCGGATGCAATCGGGGGATTTGGCCAAGTCCTTTGTAAAGCGTCCGTATAAAAATAAAACTGAGCAACGTAAAAAGTTGGCCTAGAAAAATATTTCCCAGAGCATTTCCAATACTATGAAAAATAATGAAAATCACTCCACTGTATACGGTCAGATTTAAGGCCAGGTTCGTATCGAAAGAGAGTTTCCGGCACAAATATTCCCGTGTAATCAGATAGGCGAACCAGTTACCGATGAGCATTGCTATCAGATTAATGATTGTCAGACCGGTAGCTTGCCAAAAATTATAATTGATCAGATTGATCAACAGAACCATTATCGAGATAACCATAGTGATGGGAATCAGATAATTCCGATACAATTCCTTTCCGGAATTAGTTTCATCCAGGGCTTCCGGCCATACAGTCTCCGGAACCATCAGCAATTGTTCGGTGCGTCGGTATAGATATTTGAAATTAATATTTTTCATGCCAGACAAAAATATCTAATTTTTCCTGAAAAACAACAGGAATTTTTGAAGATACTTTGTCCGGGGAAGACAAAGCTAGGGATGCCTAAGGGATGCGCCTGGGATTCGTATCTTCAAATTCAGATTAAATTCAGATTAAATCCAGGTTAAATCCACATCAAAAGTTAGATAAATTGGTTTTAATCTGGATTTAATATAGGTTTAAATTGATTTTATAGTAGCTGATGTATGGAGGAACCTTAGGGAAAGCATAGCCTTCGAAAGGCTTATCCGTTCTCTGATTAAAAATCGGGGTACGGGTGTTGCCAAATACATGTATCCCTTGTTCCGCTTGGGAATACGTTATTTTTAATAAAAAAGTGGGATAAAGTGGTTTAAAGTGGGAAATATTTCCTAACTTTACATCACAAATCCACCTCTTGTTTTCGGGAGTAGTGTATGTTTGTAATAAGTTGTTATAGAATTAATTGGTAATACGATGGCTTCATTTATCGGAGATTATACCTGTAAAGCTGATAGCAAATGTCGGGTTGTGGTGCCTGCCTCTTTCCGGAGAGTGATGGTGGCTTCGCAACAGACGTTTTTTGTTTTGCGGAAAAATGTCTTCGGGAAGTGCATTGATATGTATCCTTTGCAGGAATGGGAAAATATGATTGCGGGGGTACGTGCCCGTCTGAATTTGTTCGATCCTAAACATGCGGCTTTTTTTAGGGAGTTTTGTCGGGGAACGCAGGAGGTGGAAATGGATACCAATGGCCGGATTTTACTACCCCGGAAGATGCTGGATGAGATCGGTATCGATAAGGAGATGGTGTTGGCTGCGCAGGATTCGATGATACAGGTGTGGGACGCCAGGGTGTATGAGGAGGTGGCGATTAGTGGAAAAGAGTTAGGGGCGATGGCGGAAGAAATTTTTAAAAACTAATATACGATAGATATGTCCGAATATCATGTACCGGTTTTGCTGAAAGAGTCTGTCGATGGATTGGATATCCGGCAGGGAGGTGTGTATCTGGATCTGACCTTCGGGGGTGGAGGACATTCCGGGGAGATATTGAGACGATTGGATGCAGAGGGATGTTTGCTGGGGTTCGATCAGGATGAGGATGCTTTGGCTAATGTGCCGGAAGATGATCGTTTTATTTTTGTGAATCATAATTTCAGATATTTGCGTAATTTTATGCGCTATTATGGGTATGAAGAAGCGGATGGCATTCTGGCGGATTTGGGGGTATCTTCTCATGAATTCGATGAAGCCGGCCGGGGATTTTCGTTCCGGTTCGAAGCGGAATTGGATATGAGGATGAACCAACGGAGTAAGCTGACAGCCGCTACCGTGCTGAATACCTACGATGCAGAACAGTTGACCGCTATTTTCAGGAATTACGGGGAGGTGGAGAATGCCCGGAGGTTGGTGGATTTGATCGTGAAAGCCCGGGCAAATCAGGAAATAAAAACTTCCGAGGCGTTTTATCAGATTATTTTGCCTTGTATTCCGAAGTTGAAAGAAAAAAAATATCTGGCAAAAGTCTATCAGGCTTTACGGATAGAAGTGAACGGGGAGCTGGAAGCTTTGGAGGAGATGATGCAACAGGCGATGGAGGTATTGAAGCCGGGGGGCAGATTGGTGATTATTACCTATCATTCTCTGGAAGATCGGATTGTGAAGAATTTTTTGAAGGCCGGGAATGCGGAAGGTAAATTGGAAAAGGATCTGGTGTTCGGTCATGTACACCATAACTTTGAATTGGTCAACCGGAAAGTGATCGTTCCCTCGGAAGAGGAAATCGTGCGTAATCCGCGGGCCAGGAGTGCAAAGCTTCGGATTGCGAGAAAGAAGGATTAAGAGACAATAAGGAAAGAGATGGGAGTTTTTAGTAGAAAAAAGGTAACGGAAGATGTGCCGGTGGAGGAGAAGAGGCAAGAGGAGGCCAAAACGGCGTCCTCGGTGAAAAGTGTATTGGAGGGAAGTCTGCTCGCAGAAAAACTGCGGCAGAATATCCGGTTTGTGCTTTTTGCTACTTTTTTAGGGATTTGGTATATATCCAATGGATATTCTACTGAAAAGCTGCATCGGGAGAGGGTTCTTCTGGAAAAGGAAGTAACCGATCTGCGTTTCGAGTCGATTTCTGCAGCAGCGGATTTGATGTTGATGCGCAAGCAATCGGAGATTATCAAACGGATAAAAAATGAAGGATTAGCATTGGAGGAGAGTAAAGAACCTCCGGTAAAATTGTATCGGTGATCGAAATGGCAATAAAGGATGACATAACGTGGAGAACCATAATTGTTTATGTGTTTATCGTACTGTTCGGTTGTCTGATTCTGGCTAAAGCTTGTGCAGTAATGACTGTGGAAGGGGAAAAGTGGCGGAAGATGGCGTCGGCAAATGTGCCGGTGCAGCCTGTCAAAATAGAACCCAACCGGGGAGATATCTGGGCAGCCGACGGTCGGATTCTGGCGACCTCGGTTCCTTTTTATGAACTCCGTTTCGATCCTATTGCAGTGAATAAGAAAGTGTTCGATGCTGAAGTGGATAGTCTGGCTTTGTGTTTATCCCGGTTCTTTAAGGATGGAAGTAAGGCTTTTTATAAAGATAAGCTGGTGGGTGCCCGCAATCGGAAACCTCGTCCCGACCGTTATTTGCTGATCAATAAACGTAAAGTGAATCATAAGGAGTTGAAACAAATCCGTCAATTCCCGATTTTCCGTCTGGGAAAGAATAAAGGTGGTTTTCAGGCTATAGTCAATGACGAAAGATTACAACCCCATGTGAATTTAGCCGGCCGGACGATCGGTTATCTGAACGAATCGGAGACCGGGGAAAGGGAAGGACGGGTAGGACTGGAAGCTACTTTTGAAAACCAGTTGAAGGGTGAATGCGGACAGGGGATCAAGCGGATGATGTCGGGGACCTGGATGGTCATTACCCGTAAGGAACCGGTAGATGGACACGATGTCGTGACCACGATAGATGTGGATTATCAGGATATCGTGCAGCATGCCCTGAAAAAACAGATGGAGAAAAGCGAGGCGACACACGGTACGGCTATCCTGATGGAAGTGAAAACCGGGGATATCAAAGCAATCGCCAACCTGGCCAGAAAGGACGGGGTATATATTGAAAACCAGAATTTTGCTATCAGTGGTGCCGGTGAACCGGGATCTGTAATCAAAGCAGCGACTATGATCGCCTTGCTGGAGGACGGGTGTGTCACTCCTTACGATACGATCGACCTGGGTACTTCAGGGAGATATAAATTTTATGACCGTTATCTGACCGAATCGCATGATGGTTTAGGGAAAGTGACGGTGAAGCAGATGATGGAAAAATCGTCGAACGGTATTGCGAAATTGGTGTATGATCATTATAAAGACCGGCCGGAGAAATTTGTAAACCGCTGGTATGCTATGGGGTTGGATAAGAAAACCGGTATTTGTCTGCCGGGAGAGATAGAGCCTTATATCAAATATCCCAAAGATAAAAGCTGGAGCGGTATCAGTTTGCCCTGGATGAGTATCGGGTATGAATTAAAAGTTACTCCTCTGCAGATTCTGGCTTTTTATAATGCCATAGCCAATGACGGTCAGCGGATGCGTCCGCGCCTGGTAAAAGAGATCCGGAACCGGGGAGAGGTAGTGGAATCCTTCGAGCCGGAGGAAGTCGGGGGAAGGATTTGTAGCCGGAAGACGTTGAACGAGGTAAAAGATATGTTGGAAGGAGTCGTCGAAAACGGTACGGCCCGGAATATTTATACGCCTAAATACCGGATCGCCGGTAAAACGGGTACAGCCCGTTTGGCAAGCGGGTCGAGCGGATATGGAGGTGGACGTTACCGGGCGAGCTTCGTGGGATATTTCCCTGCCGAACGGCCTTTGTATTCCTGTATTGTCGTGATCGATAATCCGACGAACGGTTATTATGCCACGACTGTATCGGCTCCGGTTTTCCGGGAAATTGCCGATAAGGTTTACTCTATGGCATACGTACAATACGGTAAACCCGAATATGAAGCGGATAAAACTTTGCCGGTATGTAAAAATGGCCTGAAAGAAGATTTTAGAACTATTTTCGATGAATTGGATATGGATATAGACGGGGTGAGGGATGCGGATGGTGCCGATTGGGTGGTCACGGCCAGCAACGAAGGGGAAAATATCGTGATCAAACCCCGGCGGATTTCCTATTCATCGGTGCCGAATGTGAAGGGAATGGGTTTGAGGGATGCACTGTACGTATTGGAAAATTCCGGTTTGAAAGTCGATTTTTCCGGTGCCGGAATGGTACAGCGGCAATCGCTCCAACCCGGGGCGGAAGTTCCCAAAGGGTCTTATATCCGGATTGAATTAAGATAAGAGATTAAATAACGCGGCCAGGGCTGCACAAAGAGATGAAGAAATTAAAGGAATTATTAAACGGAGTGAATGTCGGAAAAGTATATGGGGATACCGACCGGGAGATCGGACATATCCATTTCGATTCACGCAAAATCGAACCGGGGGATGTATTTATCGCTCAGAGAGGAGTCAATGCGGACGGACATGCTTTTATCGACAAAGCGTTGACCCGCGGGGCTGTTGCGGTAGTGTGTGAACAATTGCCGGAAAACAGACCGGAAGAGGTAACTTATATATGGACTGCAGATACCTCCGAGGCTTTGGGAGTAATGGCCGGGAATTACTGGGATAATCCTTCCCGGGAACTGAAACTGGTCGGGGTGACGGGGACAAACGGAAAGACGACGACGGCAACCTTGTTGTACGAACTGGTTCGATTGGCCGGAGAAAAGGCCGGACTGTTGTCGACGGTATGTAACTATATCGGGGAGGAAAAGATTCCGGCGACACATACAACTCCGGATGCGCTGTCTATCCAGGAATTATTACGGCGGATGGTAGATGCCGGATGCCGGTATTGTTTTATGGAAGCCAGTTCGCATGCGATCCATCAGAAAAGGATTGCCGGTCTGGATTTCGACGGGGCTATTTTTTCCAATATTACGCACGATCATCTGGATTATCATAAAACATTCAAGGCTTATATCGAAGCGAAGAAAGCTTTTTTCGACCGTTTACCGGCCCATGCTTTTGCTTTGACTAATGCAGATGATAAAAATGGCCTGGTGATGTTGCAGAATACCAGGGCACACCGATATACCTATTCTTGCCGGACGATGGCTGATTTTACAGCTAAAGCGATCGAGAAACATTTGGACGGAACCTTGCTCCGGCTCGACGGGGAAGAAGTGTGGACCAAGTTTACCGGTGATTTCAACGCTTACAATCTGTTAGCAGTATATGCTGCAGCCCGTTTGTTGGAGTTCACGAAAGAGAACGTATTGGAATATGTGAGTTTGCTGGTGCCGGTGTCCGGACGTTTCGAAACTTTGATTTCGACCGAAGGAGTGATGGCGGTGGTCGATTATGCCCATACTCCGGATGCTGTAGAGAATGTATTGTCGACGATTTGCGGATTGAAGGGCAGAGATAATCAGGTGATTACCGTTGTGGGAGCCGGAGGCGACCGCGATAAGACCAAACGTCCGGAGATGGCTGATGCAGCTTGCCGTTATAGTGATCATGTCATCCTCACTTCCGATAATCCGCGGAGTGAAGATCCCGAACAGATCATCCGTGATATGCTGACCGGAGTGAAAGAAGGATTTCAGTACCGGGTAGAAGCCATTACCGACCGGAAAGAGGCTATCCGGAAAGCGATTGGTATGGCTTCAAAAGGAGACATCATATTGGTTGCCGGTAAAGGACATGAAAATTATCAGGAAGTGAAAGGAGTAAAACACCACTTCGACGATAAGGAAGTTATCCGGGAGATTTTTGATCTCTCTAATCGCTAATTCCTAACTTTTAAACGTAATGTTGTATCATTTATTTCAATATTTAGAGAGTTTTGATTTTCCGGGAGCCGGGGTGTTTCAATACATCACTTTTCGCTCGGCCTGTGCTATTATTTTGTCCTTGATCATTGCTACCGTGGTGGGGAAAAGAGTGATCCGGATGCTGCAGAGACAGCAGATCGGGGAGGAAATCCGTGATTTGGGTTTGCAGGGCCAGATGGAGAAGAAAGGAACACCGACGATGGGGGGGATCATTATTTTACTGGCTATCCTGATCCCGGTACTTTTGTTCGCCCGTTTGGATAATGTCTATATCCAACTGATGATTATTTCGACAATATGGTTGGGATTGATCGGTTTCGCCGATGACTATATCAAAGTATTCCGGAAGCATAAGGAAGGGTTGAAAGGCCGTTTCAAAGTGATCGGACAAGTAGGGCTCGGATTGATTGTCGGACTGACCCTCTATATGAATGATGAGGTCGTCATCCGGGAGAGGGCTGCGGTGAGTGAAATCGGTGTGGTGACCAGTACGGTGGATGAAGGATTTTCTGCTGAGGGTACCCAGCAGGTCCGTACGAAAGATATCAAATCGACGAAAACAACTATTCCTTTTTTTAAAGATAACGAGTTCGATTATGCTTGGTTTACTTCTTTTGCGGGAAAATATGCCGACGAGCTGGGGTGGCTGTTGTTTGTTTTGGTTACTATTTTTATCATTACAGCTGTGTCGAATGGGGCGAATCTGACCGATGGTCTGGATGGTCTGGCTACCGGAACGTCGGCGATTATCGGAGCGACGCTGGGAATCCTGGCCTATGTGTCGGGGAATATGGTCTATGCCGATTATCTGAATATCATGTACATTCCGCATTCCGGAGAATTGGTGGTATTCGGTTCTGCCTTTATCGGAGCGACGATCGGGTTTTTGTGGTATAACTCTTATCCGGCCCAGGTGTTTATGGGGGATACCGGAAGTCTGGCATTGGGAGGGATCATTGCCGTTTTTGCTATTATCATTCATAAAGAATTATTGATACCGGCTTTGTGCGGGATTTTCCTGATGGAGAATCTGTCTGTCGTGATGCAGGTCAGTTATTTTAAATATACGAAAAGGAAATTCGGAGAAGGAAGAAGGATTTTTTTGATGGCGCCTTTACATCATCATTTTCAAAAGAAAGGTATACCCGAACCTAAGATTGTTACCCGCTTTTGGATTATAGGTATTATTCTGGCGGTGGTGACGATTGTGACGCTGAAGATAAGGTAGAAAGTAAAAGGCTGAAAGGCTAAAAGCGATAAGCTATAAGCTGAAGGCTGGAAGTTATGGGATAGAAGGAGGGGAAAGAAAGGGAGGAAAATAAATATAAAAATTGAAGTCTATGAAATTGGTGGTTTTAGGAGGGGGAGAAAGTGGGGTCGGTGCAGCCTTGTTGGGCCGTCATTTAGGATATGAAGTATTTTTGTCGGATAAGGGAAAATTGGCTGAATCTTATCGGGACGAATTGATTACACACCGGATTGCGTTTGAAGAAGGGCAGCACTCGATGGATCGGATTTTTGCTGCTGAATTGGTGGTAAAGAGTCCTGGGATTCCCGATACGGTGCCGATGGTCGTAGTTCTGCGCGAAAGGGGAATCGAGGTGATTTCGGAAATCGAATTTGCCGGCAGGCATACGGAGGCGAAAATGGTGTGTATTACCGGGAGCAATGGGAAAACGACGACTACCTTGCTGACTTGTCATATTTTGACTACAGCGGGGATCGATGCCGGATTAGCCGGAAATGTGGGGCGTAGTCTGGCTGCACAGGTGGCAGAGGATGCACATCCGCTGTATGTCGTCGAGCTTTCGAGTTTTCAGCTCGACGGGATGTTTGATTTCCGGGCGGATATTGCCGTTCTGACGAATATAACCCCGGATCATTTGGATCGGTACGACCATAAATTCGAAAATTATATCGATTCGAAGTTCCGGATACTGAATAATATGCGTCCTCAGGATTTGTTTATTTACGGTTTGGATAGCGAGGCGGTAGGGCATAAACTCCGGCAGGTGAGAGTTGTGCCCCGGATGGCCGGATTTACTTATGCTGACCGGAGTATATGGGAGAAAAATGCATGTCGAAGCGGTGCCTGGATGGAAGGAGAAGAGGTGGTCGTACGGTTGGAAAACCGGCAGTTCCGGATCGCCAAACAGGAGATCAGTATTCAGGGGAGACACAATATCTATAATGCGATGGCTGCGATTCTGGCTTGTATGCAGGTCGGCGTTTCGGACGAAAAAATCGCAGAAGGATTGCGGACCTTCCCGCAGGTGGAACATCGGCTCGAAACCGTGCGGGTAGTGGAGGGTGTGACTTATATCAACGACTCGAAAGCCACCAATGTCGATTCTGCCTGGTATGCCTTGGATAGTATGACTACTCCGGTGATTTGGATTGCCGGAGGTACGGATAAAGGAAATGATTACAGTGTCTTGTTCGATCTGGTACGTCAAAAAGTCAAAGTGTTGATTTGTATGGGCGTGGATAACCGGAAATTGATCGATAATTTTTCCGGAATTTGTCAGGTAGTCGATACACATAGTTTGAAAGATGCGCTGGCAGCTGCCCGGCAGTATGCGGTGGAAGGAGATACGGTTCTGCTTTCTCCCTGTTGTGCCAGCTTCGATCTGTTCAAAAATTACGAAAACCGCGGCGAACTTTTTAAAGCTGCCGTAAAAGAGCTGTAGGGAATTGTGAACTGAAACCTGGATTCGATTGAAATGAACGACTGGAAAGAAAAAATAGCATTTAAGGGAGATAAGATTCTCTGGTATATCGTTATCATGCTGATGATCGCTTCTGTCATGGTGGTGTATTCCTCTACAGGACGTCTGGCTTATAACGAGAAGGCGGGGAATACGTTTTTCTATCTGATCAAGCAATTATTTCTGATCGGAGGCTGTTTTGGAGTGATGTTTATCGTACAGTCGATTCATTACCGGTATTTTTATAAATATGCCGGAGTGTTGTTGTTCGTATCTATGATTTTGTTGGTTTGTGCAGCTTTTGGGGGTACGAATATCAACGGAGCCGGGCGATGGATCCGTTTGCCTTTGATCGGTCTTACTTTTCAGCCTTCCGAGCTGGCGAAAATCGCTATCATGATGTTTACAGCCCGGATTTTGTCCGAGGCTCAGACCGACACGCATTGTGACGATAGCGTTTTACAGAAGTTTCTGCTTTTTGTGGGACCGGTGATTTTGTTGATTTTTATGGATAATTTTTCTACCTCGGCTTTGATCGGGGCAGTATGTTTTATCCTGTTTATGATAGCCCGGATGCGCTGGCGGTTGTTGGCGATGACCTTGGGAACCGCTTTGGCGGCGATTGCTTTGGTGTTGATTCTGGGAATTTATGTGCCTCAGGTGAAAGAATGGGGACGGATCGGTACGATGGTTAACCGTATTACAGATTTTGCCAAAGGCGGAGAGGATGGAGACGGTTATTCCTATCAGTCGGTACAGGCTCGTATTGCGGTGGCTAAGGGTGGATTGATGGGGAGTGGACCCGGTAACAGTACGCAGCGTAATTTTTTGCCTCACCCTTATTCTGATTTTATTTATGCTATTGTAATTGAAGAATACGGACTGGGAGGCGGTGCTTTCATCATGTTGCTGTATGCGGTGATTTTGTTCCGGGTAGGAGTGATCGGGCGAAAGAGCATGAGGAAGGAAGTGTTGAATGATCGGGGTATGCCGGATATTTTTCCGGCTTTGCTGGTTGTCGGTTTAGGGTTGACGATCGTTTTACAGGCAATGATCAATATGGGAGTCTGTGTGGGGTTATTACCGGTGACCGGACAGACCTTGCCTTTGGTGAGTATGGGAGGTACGTCGCTCTTGTTTACCAGTGCAGCTTTCGGCGTGATTCTCAGTATTGCCCATACCTTTTCACCGGAGGGTGAACAGGAAGAGAGCGAACGGCTGAAGATGAAAAGTGAAAAACAGGGGCGGAAGAACAGACGGGAAGAATACGAACCCGAGGAAGTGCTGGTCGATGAAGTGGAAGATGGGGAATTGCCGGAGATGCAACCCCGGACCGTAACGCCTCCGACAGGAAGACGGCGGGGGAGAAAACCGGCAGAGTACGACGAAGATCGGGATTTCGATATTCTCGGTGAGGAAGGAATCGGAGAGATCAGGGACGAGTTGGAAAGTGAAGGCCGGGAAGTATTGAATGAGCTGAAGCGAAGGGGAAGATAAATTGGAAGTTTATAAATTTAAGTTATATACGGATTTTTGATTTGAAGATAGATTAATACTTTTGTGATATGAAAAGAGTGATTGTTAGCGGAGGAGGTACCGGAGGACATATCTTTCCGGCGTTGTCGATTGCGAATGCATTGAAGCGGTTGCAACCGGATATCGAGATTTTGTTTGTCGGGGCCGAGGGGAAGATGGAGATGGAAAAAGTGCCTGAAGCGGGTTATCGCATCGAAGGATTACCGGTGAGGGGACTAAAACGTAAACTGACTCTGGAAAATGTGAAAGTATTGTATAATCTTTGGAAGAGTCTGCGTAAAGCCAGAAAGATTATCCGGGAGTTTAAACCCGATGCTGTGGTGGGAGTCGGTGGATATGCCAGTGGGCCGATCGGACGGGTAGCTGCAGAAGCAGGTATTCCTTTGATTTTGCAGGAACAGAATTCCTATGCAGGGGTGACGAATAAACTACTGGCGAAGAAAGCTTGTAAGATTTGTGTGGCTTATGAAGGGATGGAGCGTTTTTTTGAAAAAAAGAAAATTATCTTTACCGGTAACCCGGTACGGAAAGATCTGTTACAGGCCCGGGAAATCAGGGCTGAAGGGATAGAATTCTATGGACTGGATGCCTCGAAGAAGACGATATTGGTGACCGGAGGAAGCTTGGGTGCCGGCACATTGAATAAAGCGGTGATGCGTTGTTTAAAGGATATAGGACAGTGGCAAGAGGTACAGGTATTGTGGCAGTGTGGTAGTTATTATTATGAGAATCTGAAAAAACAGCTGGAGGGTAAATTACCGGAAAATGTAAAATTACTGGCTTTCCTGAAGCGGATGGATTTGGCTTATGCTGCTGCGGATATTGTCGTTGCCCGTGCCGGAGCAGGGACAATATCCGAACTTTGCTTATTGGAAAAAGCAGCAGTATTGATTCCTTCGCCTAATGTGGCAGAAGACCATCAGACAAAGAATGCTATGGCGCTGGTCGATAAAGGGGCTGCTGTCATGATCAGGGATGCGGAAGCTGAAGAACGGTTGGAACAGGTGCTCACCGGTTTGCTATCGGATGAAAAACAACGAAAAGAGCTGGAAAAGCATATAGCGAAATTGGCTATCCGGGATTCGGATGAGCAAATTGCGAGAGAAATATTGAAGGTGATCGGCTAAGTGTTTGAAAATATTATGGTTGAGTTAGAACAGACGATAAAAAACGTTTATTTCCTGGGTATCGGAGGAATAGGTATGAGTGCTTTGGCCCGTTATTTTAAGGCTAAAGGGTACAAAGTGGCCGGTTATGACCGGACTCCTTCGGCATTGACTCAAAAAATGCAGGCTGAAGAAGAAATCCGGATTAATTATATCGATGAAGAGGAAGAGATTCCGGCTGAATTCCGGGATAAAACGACGACGTTAGTGGTATATACTCCGGCGATACCCGGGGATAACCGGCAACGGGCTTATTTCGTAGGGGCGGGTTTCGATTTGCATAAACGGGCGGAGGTCCTGGGTATGATTTCCCGGAAAGGAAAGGCGATCTGTGTAGCCGGTACACATGGGAAAACGACGGTATCTACGCTGACTGCTTTTTTGTTAAAAAATTCAACTGTAGGATGTAATGCTTTTTTGGGTGGAATAGCGGTGAATTTTGGAACTAATCTATTGCTGGATCGTAATTCTTCGTATATCGTTATCGAAGCAGATGAATTCGACCGTTCGTTTTTACATCTGAGTCCGGAAATAGCGGTAATTACGGCAATGGATGAAGATCATTTGGATATCTATGAGAATAAAGCCAATCTGTTGGAGGCTTTCGAAGCATTTGCCGGACAAGTGAACCCACAGGGCGGGAGACTGTTTCTGAGAAAAGGATTGCAGTTGAAGCAGACGCAGGTAACCGGTTATTACGGCGTAGAGGTGAAAGCCGATTGGTATGCCGATGGGTTGAGGATCGAACAGGGACGTTATGTATTCGATTATCATGGGCGTGGGGTAGATATCGAAGGATTGATACTGGGAATACCGGGGCGGTTGAATGTTGAAAATGCAACGGCAGCCATTACGTTGGCTTTGGAAGCCGGAGTACAGCCTGAGGAAATCCGGAGAGCACTGCCTGACTTTAAGGGAGTAGCCCGGCGTTTTAATATACAAGTGTATACCGAAAAGACCATTTATATCGACGATTACGCTCATCATCCGCGGGAGATCGAAGCTACGCTGCGTTCTGTCCGGGAAATGTGGCCTGATCGGCCGATGACGGTGGTTTTTCAGCCTCATTTATATACCCGGACCCGGGATTTTCAGGAGGATTTCGCCCGGAGCCTGAGTTTGGCCGACCGGGTGGTTTTACTGGAGATTTATCCGGCCAGGGAACGACCTATTCCGGGAATTACTGCGGAAGTGATCCGGAAAAGGCTTACTGTTCCGGGGAATATTGTGACAAAAGAGGAACTGTTACAACAGATTATACCTGATTTTCAGGGAGGTATATTGGTGACGATGGGAGCAGGGGATATTGATCGGTTGGTGGGAGAGATTGGGGAGAAGGTAAAAAGGCAGAAAGTAAAAAGTTAAAGACTAAAAGCTATAAAGGCAGGGAAAAATGAAAAAAGCATTGCCTTACATATTATCTGTCAGTTTGTTTGTATACCTGATAATTGTGTTTACCTTTGCATCGGCAAAATTGAGGGAGGTAAAATGTGAGGGTTTGCAGGTTGTCGTTGACGGTACCGAAGAAAATGCGTTTATCGACGAGACGGAAGTGTTGGGGATTATTAAACGCGGATATGGTGATATCGGGGGATGCAATATAGTCAGTGTCGATAAAGACAGTTTGGAGCATATTCTGGTCAGAAATTCGGTGATTAAGTCGGCTCAGGTTTACTACACTTTGGACGGTTATTTTCATGTAGAAATCACACAACGAAAGCCTGTACTGAGAATTATGTCAGGTGAAGGTTATTATGTGGATGAAGATGGTAAAATCATGCCGTTGTCCCGGAAATATACGTCACGCGTAGTCGTGGCTACCGGAAATATATCCAGAAAGTTTGCTTGTGATGGTTTATACCCTTTTATAATGACTTTACGGAATGATGAGTTCTGGGATGCTTTGGTGGAACAGATCGTTGTCGAAAAAGGAAATGAAGTTGTACTGATCCCGAAAGTCGGGAATTTCAGGATTGTATTGGGGACTTTGGACGATATGAACGAAAAATTGGAAAATTTACGTCTTTTTCTTCGGGAAGGTATAGTTTTAAAGGGATGGAACGTATATAAAGAAATAAATCTGAAGTTTAAGAATCAGATAGTATGTGTTAAAAGATAATATAGCAGATTATGGGTTGGACTGCATCTTTGGATATGGGATCTGAAAAAATGGTCATGGCGCTGGCTTCGGGAGAAGGGAGCGTTTGCTATTTGAAAGGAATAAAGATTATGGCCTCACAAGGCGTCGAACATGGCGTAATCAAGGATAAGGAGAAGGTGAGAATGTGTATTCGTAGCCTGATGTCGGAGCTGATGAAAGACCGGGAAATCGAGGTGATGAATGTGGCCTTGTCGGGAGCTGTTTTGCGGATCGTCGAACGAAGAATAGTCGTACCTATACAAAAGAAAGTCGTTGAACAAAGTGATTTATTCCGGGCAGAACAACGTTGCATAGACGCTTATGGCGGAGGACAAGATGAAGTGGTGGATATCCTGCCGGTAGGTTATGCGATCGACCGCGGGGAAATGATCGCCGATCCGCTGGGTAGAAGCGGACGGAATCTGGAGGTGACTTATCAGGTATATCTGGCCGATTATGATTATTTGGCCGATATTCAGGGACTGTTCGAGGGAAGCGGGATTCAGGAGATAGAGTTTTATCCGGCGGTTCGTGCTTATGCTGAAGCGCTGGATGTAGAACGGGCTGAACGTGACTTTGCTTTGGTGGATCTGGGAGCGATGGGAGTGAACGTCGTCCTTTTCCGTGATGGAATGCTGGAATATGAAGCGCATTTGCCGATCGGGGTACGGACGATAGATACCGATACGATGGCTGCTTTTGCCTTGAGTTTCGGACAAGCCCGTAAGTTGAAACACGAATACGGACAGGCCTTAAGGTCGATCTGTAAAAATAAAAAATTGCCGATACCGGATACCCGCTTAACGTTGGAAAGCCGGGATTTGGCTACGGTTATACAAAGTCGGTGCGAAGAATTGCTGGAGGGTGTGATTTTCCAGTTGCAGCAATGGGGATTCGATGATGTCGAAGATCCGGTGTTGTTGACAGGAGGAGGCAGCCGGTTGCAGGATGTAGATGAATTGTTGCGGCGGATGTCCGGACATCCTGTAGAAAGTGCTGCGGCACGTCGGATTCAGGCACCCCGGGAAGAAGTGTTGCGGACACCTGAGTATCTGGTGGCTCTGGGATTGTTGCTTTGTGCCCGGCAAGAACCGAAGGAGACCCCTAATGGTATTGGAGAAAAGATTGTCAGAAGAATCGGTAAGATCTTCGGTATTTAGGCTCCGGAATGTTTAACTTTTATTTTTCAAGTTATGGAAATTGAAGACGACCTGATTTCATTGAAATTACCTGATGCAACTCAAGAAGAATCGATCATTAAGGTGATCGGTGTCGGCGGAGGTGGAAGTAATGCCGTAAACCATATGTTCCGGCAGGGAATTCATGGGGTTGAATTTGTCGTTTGTAATACGGATATACAAGCTTTGCGCCAGAGCCGGGTAAAAAACCGGATCCAGTTGGGGAAGGAGCTGACAGAAGGACGCGGGGCTGGTTGCCAGCCCGAAAGAGGACGTCTGTCAGCTATCGAGAGTATGGATTTTATCAAGACGATTCTCGAACATAATACCCGGATGGTGTTTATTACTGCCGGAATGGGGGGAGGGACGGGTACCGGAGCCGCTCCTGAAATTGCCCGGCAGGCGAAGGAATTGGGTATTCTGACCATCGGTATCGTGACCGTGCCTTTCAGCTTCGAAGGCAAACGCAAGATCGAACAGGCGATGACCGGTATCGATGAACTGGAAGAATATGTAGATGCTTTGCTGATTATTGCCAATGAACGGTTGCGGGAGATATACGGCGACCTGAAGTTGTCCGATGCTTTTGCTATGGCCGATAACGTTCTGACGATTGCGGCGAAGAGTATTGCCGAAATCATTACCGTAAAAGGGTATGTCAATGTCGATTTTGCCGATGTCGAGAGCGTGATGCGGGATAGCGGGGTAGCTTTGATGGGAGCGGCTGAAGCGGAAGGAGAAGGCCGGGCGATGGAAGCCTTGACGAATGCTTTGATATCGCCTTTGTTGAACAGTAACGATATTCGGGGAGCCTCTAATATTCTGTTGAATATGCTTTACGGCGAAAAGGAAGTCACGATGGATGAAATCAGTCTGATTACCGATTCGTTGCGGGAGAAAGTAGGAAGAAATGTGAATGTGATTTGGGGGACCGGTAAAGACGAGACCTTGGGGGATAAACTGCGGGTAGCGGTGATCGCTACCGGATTTAACAATAACCGGGGAAGAGCTACTGCTGCAACAGGGCAGAAAATAGAAACGGCAACTACGACATCGGCTAAAAAGCCCTATTTTAAGGTGGAGCCCTTGCCCGACGATCTGGAGATGAAGGTCATGAATCCGGCCGAACTGGAGGAAGAAGCCCGTTTGCGCCGTCAGAGACAGGAAGAAGAACGGGCGAGAAAACAGAAACGGGAATCTAACCGACGGGTAGACCGTTTTGAGCGGAGCCAGCGGGGAGTCAATGAAGTGCCCGATACGAACGGATGGCTCAAACGAAAGATCGGTACGCTTTTTAGTGATGAAGAATAAACAAATAAACGAATAATACCATGGTCGACGGATTTATAAATTTTAATCTGAACGAGAAAACGCCTACCATTATCAAGGTGATCGGTGTCGGGGGCGGAGGTGGAAATGCTGTGGAATATATGTACGAGAAAGGGATCTGTGATGTCGATTTTGTCATTTGTAATACAGATTATCAGGCGCTCCGCAACAGTCCGATTCCTTGTAAAATTCAGTTGGGGAAAGAGTTGACCGCAGGACATGGAGCAGGTAATAATCCTGTCATGGGGGAGAAGTCGGCTCAGGAGAGTCTGGCCGATATAGAAGCTATTCTGAAGAAGGATACCCGGATGGCCTTTATCACGGCTGCTATGGGAGGAGGTACCGGTACGGGGGCTGCCCCGGTGATTGCCAAGTTGTCTAAGGACATGGGGATTCTGACGGTTGGGATCGTTTCGGTGCCGGCGCGTTTCGAAGGTCCGAAACGTTTGGATCAGGCCCGTGACGGATTGCGTCGCTTAAAAGATCATGTGGATTGTCTGATCGTTATCGATAATGAAAAAATTAAATCGATCTATGGATCGCAAACTATATCGCAGGCTTTTGCAAAAGCCAACGATGTACTGAATATCGCTGCTAAAGGTATTGCTGAGATTATTACCCTTCCGGGATATATCAATGTCGATTTTGCCGATGTCAGGACGGTGATGACGGATAGTGGGGTGGCTATTATGGGAGCTGCCCAGGCTACCGGCGAAGACCGGGCGATCCGGGCAATCACAGAGGCTTTG
The DNA here is from genome assembly GCF_000980245.1 of Odoribacter sp. N15.MGS-14. Lineage (NCBI taxonomy): Bacteria > Pseudomonadati > Bacteroidota > Bacteroidia > Bacteroidales > Odoribacteraceae > Odoribacter > Odoribacter sp. N15.MGS-14. The sequence continues at coordinate 68,560 of NZ_LARE01000002.1, read as the reverse complement.
GAAAGTCCGCTGCTGAATAATAACGATATTTTAGGAGCGAAAGATATTTTACTGAATATTACTTCCGGAACAGATGAGATTACCATGGACGAAATGTCTCAGATTACTTCCCATATTATTCGTAAAGTGGGAAATAATGCCGCTGTGATCTGGGGTGTGGGTACCGATCCTGATTTGGGAGATGCCATCTCTGTGACGATCATTGCTACCGGTTTCCCTACCGGAGATATCGAGTTGTTCGGAGAAGAGAATACTTGTGCCGGATATGCTAAACAACCGGAATGCCTGAAAGAGGAAGAAGTACGGGTGAAACCCGGATTGACCGAAGAACAGGTGAGGGAATTAGAGACGGTACCTGCATTCGAACGGAGGGACTTGAGGGTGAGTTGAGGGGAGGTTGAAAGCTAAAGGCTAGAGAGCTAAAGGCTAAAAGCTAAAGACGGGAGAGGCACAAAAAGTAAAAGGTAAAAGGTAAAAAGTAAAGGGGGGGAAAGATAGGGGGAGGAAGAGAGAGATGGGAGAGAGGAGAAAGTGCAACAATGGAGTTGCCAAGTAACGCAGCAAGGTGCTGCATTAAAAAAAAGAATGGAAAAATTTAAAGAATTAGGTTTAGAAGGAGAAATTCTAAAAGGAATTGAAGATTTAGGGTTCGAGGTTCCTAGTCCTGTACAGGAAAAAGTAATTCCCGTGATTTTAGGGGAAGAAAATGATTTGGTGGCCTTGGCTCAGACCGGGACCGGTAAAACAGCGGCTTTCGGTTTGCCGTTATTACAGAAGTTGGATACTTCATTGAATGCAATTCAGGTGCTGATTCTGAGTCCTACCCGCGAGTTGTGTATGCAGATCGGTAAGGACTTGCAGAATTATGCGAAATACCGGAGTGATATCCGGGTGGCATGTGTATATGGGGGGGCGGATATCCGCAAGCAAATCAGGGAATTGGATAGGGGAGTACACGTATTGGTGGCTACTCCGGGCCGTCTCTGTGATTTAATCAAGCGGGAAGCGGTGAAAATCGAACAGGTTCGGGCAGTCGTACTCGATGAAGCCGACGAGATGTTGAATATGGGTTTTAAGGAGGATCTGAATTTTATTTTGGATGAAACTCCTGCAGAAAGAAATACCTATCTGTTTTCAGCGACTATGCCTCGTGAGGTGGAACGTATCGCTAAGAATTATCTCCGTAATCCTCAGGAAATTTCTACCGGAAAGAAAAATCAGGGTGCAGATACAGTGACGCACGAATATTATCAGGTGCTGGCCAGGGATTGTTATGAGACTCTTCATCGGGTGATCGACTGCGCTCCGGATATGTATGCGATTATTTTCACCCGGACGAAAATGGATGCCCGGGAAATTGCCCGGAAGTTACAGAAAGACGGGATCGATTGTGATGCCCTGCACGGTGACTTGAGTCAGGCACAACGGGATGACGTGATGGATCGTTTCCGGGCTAAACGGCTGAAAGTGCTGGTGGCTACCGATGTGGCTGCCCGGGGATTGGATGTGGACAATCTGACTCATGTAATCAATTATAATTTGCCCGAAGATGTGGAAAGTTACACCCATCGTAGCGGTCGTACCGGCCGGGCCGGACGTGAGGGGATTTCGGTGGCTATTATCAATTCGAAAGAAAAAGGAAAATTGCGCCGGATCGAGAATATCCTGAAGAAAAAATTCCAGTATAAGGAAGTGCCCGGAGGTGAAGAAGTGTGTCGGGCTCAGCTGTCGTATTATGCCGACAAGATCCTGATGACAGAACCGAAAGAGACTCTGGATAAATACCGGCACGAGTTGTTCGAGAAATTCGAAGAGTTGTCTAAAGAAGAGTTGATCCAGAAGATGATGTCCTATGAATTCGGAAAATTACTGAAAAAATATGCTTCGGTTGCCGATTTGAATCTTCCGGATGAAGAGCGGCACGATGGAGGACGGGGAGAAAAACGGCGTGGAGAACGGAAAAATGAAGAGAGTGTGACTTTTACGACTTTCTCTGTGAATGTCGGTAAGGAGGACGGGTTCACTCCACGTGATCTGATGACTATTATCAATGAGAATGCTCCGCGGAAAGGATTGGAAATCGGGAGTATCCGCATTTTCGATAATAATACGAAATTTGAAGTCGATGTGCGTGGAATCAACGGGTTTATGTCTTGTTTCCGGAATGTCAGTTTCAACGGTCTGCCCTTTACGCTTTCCGAGGTAAAGGATCGTTATAACCGTTCGGACCGGGGGGGAGAACGCAGACGAGGACGGGAATCGGGTGGAGGACGCCGGAGTTCTACTGCCAACAATAAATGGCGTTCGGAAAATCGCCGGAGTGACGGAAGTAGCCGTGGACGCTTCGGAGAAAAGAAAAAAGGTATCGAAAGCGGAGGTCGTTCCCGCAAGAAAAGATAAGACGATAAACGACGGATGAAATAGAACAAAAGATAAAACAGATGAAACGGTGATAACGGTTGAGTCTGTTTTATTTTTATAATGAAGCTGTTTTTCAATGGAAGTATTACTATATTTTTTGACAGGAGCCGGAATAGGTGGTTTACTGACTTATCTTTCGACCCGTATCGGGAGAAAAGGAATGGAGGTCAATCTTCGGATATTACAGGAAAAAGCGAAAGCCTGGGAAGAGAAGGAACAGCGATGGCAGGAAGAAAAAATGGCCTGGATCCGCGATAATGAACGGTTGAAGGAAAATTTGCGGCAGACGGAAGAAAAATGGAGGGGCCAAAAAGAGGAAATTTTGCAAATAGCGGCTTTACAGAAAGAACAGTTTCAAAATCTGGCAAACGATATCCTGGAGGATAAATCCCGGCGTTTTACGGAAGCGAACCGGGAAAATATAGAGCGTATACTGAGCCCTTTGAACAAAGATATTCAGGAGTTCCGTAAAAAAGTGGAAGAAAGCTATTCGAAAGAAACGGTCGGGCGGACCGTACTGGAACGAAAGATCGCAGAATTGGTGCAACTGAATAATCGGATCCGGGAGGATGCCGTCAATTTAACCAATGCTTTGAAAGGAAATACGAAAACTCAGGGGGATTGGGGGGAAATGATTCTCGAGCGAATTCTTGAAAATTCGGGATTGACGAAAGGAAGGGAGTATTTTATTCAGGAAACGTTGAAAGATGAAAGCGATAGGGTGATCCGGACGGAGAACGGGAACATGATGCGGCCGGATGTGGTTGTGGTGTATCCTGATAACCGGAAGGTGATTATCGATTCTAAAGTTTCGTTGACCGCCTACGTCGATTATTGCAATGCAGAGACTGAAACGGAACGGGAAGTTGCCTTGAAGGCCCATTTGTTGTCGGTAAGGAAACACATAGACGAATTGTCTGCCAGGAATTATTGCGATTGGTGTGACGGTGCCTTGGATTTTGTGATGTTGTTTATTCCCAACGAATCTTCTTATGTGTTGGCTATGCAATCGGAACCAACCCTTTGGCATGAAGCTTATCGGAAAAGGGTATTGTTGTTGAGTCCTTCCAACCTGATCGTATCTTTGAAACTTACTGCCGATTTATGGAGCCGGGAATACCAAAACCGCCATGCTCAGGAAATCGCTGAACGGGGAGCTAAGCTTTACGATAAGTGTGTGGCTTTTCTGGAAAGCCTGACCGCTATCGGCGACAACATCCAACGTACAGAAGAAAGTTACAGGCAAGCATTAAGCCGCTTAAAAGAAGGTAACGGAAACCTGATCTCCCAAACCCTGAAACTAAAAGAATTGGGGGTGAAATCCCGCAGAGGAGACAAAGAAATCCCCGGGGAACTGCTGAGGTGATTCTGATTTTTCTTGTTTTGTTTCCTGTTTTTCTCATTCTCCGTTTTATATTTTATCTTTGTAAAATAATCCCAAATGGAATGGAATATGGATATAGTAAAAGCAGAATTTGTCGTCAGTAATGCAACAGTGGAAAAATGTCCGAAGCCGGACCGGCATGAATATGCTTTTATCGGGCGGTCGAATGTCGGAAAATCATCGTTGATCAATATGCTGACGAACAATAAAAAATTGGCTAAGACGGCTGCACGGCCCGGGAAAACGCAATTGATCAATCATTTTCTGATCAACGATACCTGGTATATGGTGGATTTGCCCGGATATGGATATGCCCGTACTTCCGAAACCGCCCGCCGTCAATTTGAAAAAATGATTCGGGATTATATTCTCAAACGGGAGAATTTGGTCTGCCTTTTTGTGTTGATAGACAGCAGACTGGAACCGCAGAAAATCGATTTGGAATTTATGGAATGGCTGGGTGAGAATGGGGTGCCCTTTGTGATGATTTTCACGAAAGCGGATAAACTCTCTGCCACACAACGCTTGAAATGTATCGACGACTATCATAAGGTGATGCTGGAAACCTGGGAGACGACACCTATGGCTTTTATGACTTCTTCTGAAAAGCGATTGGGACGGGAAGAGGTGCTGGATTATATCGATGAATTGAACCGTACCGTAAAATTGTAGGATTGAATAGTTTATAAAGTACATAAACTTTAAGTGACAAAAGAGCAACTTTAAGAACTGATTATATTTTAGAATATGGAGACGAACGTTGTGCTTGCTGTCTTGTTTTGGGGATGTTTGCTCCTGGGGATGCCGGAGGGCCGGGGACAGGAGGCTGAGTGGCGTAAAGGGACTTATTCTGATGGGACATTACGTTATGAAGGGTATTTCAGAGCAGGAAAGCCTGCCGGAGAAATGAAACGGTATTATCCTGACGGTAAGTTGCAGGCGCGGATGGTGTATCGCGGAGATACGGTCGAAGCTGTGTTGTACAGCCGGAAAAGCGATTGTAGCATGCGGGGAAAATATGTCGGCCGGAAGAAGCAGGGGACCTGGGAATATTTTAAGAACGATTGTCTTTTGATGAAGGAGGAATATCGTGATCAGGTATTGAATGGGAAGACGGTCCGTTTTTTCAGTACGGGTAATCCCGCTGAGGAAAAAGATTGGGTGAACGGTAAACCGGAAGGGGAGTGGAAATTGTATTATGATAACGGACAGTTGCGGATGATCGCCGGTTTGAAAGCCGGAAAATTGGATGGAGAAGTGAAGACTTATAGTTATCAGGGGATATTACGTTCGGAAGGCCGGTACCGGAATGACCGGAAAGAGGGAACCTGGGTATTTTTCGACGATTCGGGGGTAGAGGTAAAACGTAAAAACTACCGCGCCGGTATTTCGGATACGGCAGAGGAAGATGAGCTGGAAGAAAGCCGGCAGTTGGATGTTTTGTTGTCGACGGTAAAAAAGATTCCCGATCCGGCTGTTTTTGCCGATGATCCGGAGGGGTATATGAAATTAACCGGGATGGAATGATGGAGGCGATCAGTCTATATGAATTGAACAACCGGATCAAGCAGACTTTGAAGGCTAGCTTTGCCGATTCGGTTTGGATTACGGCCGAGATTACAGAGGTACAGCTGAATCGTTCCGGTCATTGTTATTTGCAATTGGCGGACAAGAGGGAACAGGAAGACAGTATTGTAGCCACTGCCCGGGGGACGATCTGGGCGTTTACCTTTCGTACGTTGCGTCCTTATTTCGAGACGACAACCGGACGGCAGTTGGAGAAAGGGATGAAAGTCTTGTTGAATGTCGAGGTAGTTTTTCATGAATTATACGGTTATTCGTTGAATATCCGGGATATCGACCCGACTTATACCATCGGGGATCTGGAACGGAAAAAGAGAGAAATCCTGGCTCAGCTCGAGGCCGACGGGGTAATCGATATGAACCGGGAACTGGAATTCCCGGTATTGCCTAAAACGATCGCAGTCATTTCTTCACCTACGGCTGCAGGATTGGGAGATTTTATGAATCAGCTGCAGACCAATCCGTACGGGTATCGTTTTCAGGTCAAACTCTTTCCGGCGATTATGCAGGGGGATAAAACGACCGATTCGGTGATTGCCGCTTTGGAACGGATTTATGAATATGAATCGGTATTCGATGTGGTGGTCATTATCCGGGGAGGTGGTTCGCAGACCGATCTGGGTTGTTTCGATTCTTATGAGATGGCTGCTAATATTGCGCAGTTTCCCTTGCCTGTGATTGCCGGAATCGGTCACGAGAGAGACGAAACAATCGTCGACCGTGTTGCACATATGCGGGTGAAAACTCCTACGGCTGCTGCTGCTTTTTTGATCGAGACTTTCCGGGAGCAGGATGGGCAGTTGGAGACCTGGAAAAATGATTTTATCGTAGGAGTGCAGGAATTGCTCCACAACGAACAAAACAGACAGGTGGTAAGGATATCCGATTTTAAACGTTCGGTGCAAGTGGTGTTGACAGGGAATCGAACAAACCTGAAATTGCTGTCCCAACGTTTGGACCATGCTTCTGAAAATTATATCCGGAACCGGCAGGTATATTTCGATCGTTTGAAAATGAAAATAACCGGCCGGATAGATGTCTTGGCCGATCGTCAGCGAAATCGCCTGGAAAATTTCGGAAAGGCCTTACAACAACAAACCGGTCGGATATTTGCAGATCAACACCGTCGTCTGGAATTGGCTGCAACGACGATCAAATACGTAGATCCTAAAAATGTGCTGGAAAGAGGTTATTCGATCACCCGTTTGAATGGAAAAGCAGTCAGAAAAGCTGCGGTTTTACAAGCCGGAGAGATCGTGGAAACCGAATTAGCTCATGGTAAAATCCAATGTCAAATCCTTAACAACTCAGCAACTCAGTAACTCAGCAACTCAAAAACTCAGCAACTCAAAAACTTTTATAACCCTATGGAAGAAAATAAATTAACCTATAAAGAGGCTATGGCCGAAATCGAGGATATCGTGACTAAACTGGAAAATAATCAACTGGATGTCGATGAATTGAGCGGCAAGGTAAAGCGGGTATCGGAATTGATTGCTTTTTGTAAATCCAAACTGCACGAGACCGAGGAAGAGGTAGAGAAGATTTTGAAGACGATAGAAGATTGATGATGAGATATTGGGGATTTGTATTTTGTTTTTGTCTTTGGGGGGGGAGCGTGCAAGGACAGCCGGAGGTGGCTTTAAAGCAATTACTGGAAACGCCGGGATTGAATCACGCTGCTATCGGTATATCGGTGAAAAAAGTTGGAGATGGAACGACGGTATTGGCTCATCAGGCAGGAATGGCCTTGACTCCGGCCTCCGTGACGAAATTATTGCCTACTGTATTTGCTTTACAGGAAAGAGGGAAAGATTTTCGTTTTAAAACCCGGATCGGGTATACCGGAAAGATACAAGATGGTACTTTAACCGGAGATTTGATTCTTGTGGCAGCGGGTGATCCGACGCTCGAGTCCCGTTATTTCCCCAATCATTCTCTTTTGAGTCCGATCATCACTGCGTTGGAAAAAGCAGGAATACAACGAATAGACGGAAGTATCCGGGTCGAGGGAGCATTACCGGGAGTGAATATTCCGGGATCGTGGCCTTGGGAAGATGTTTCGAATTACTATGCAGCTTTGTATCTGCCCTTCAATTACCGGGATAATACCTGTTTTTATCATTTTCAGACAGGAGTCGCAGGCACTCCGGCTAAGTTAAAAGAGATTGTCCCTGCTTTGCCGGGAGTGAAAATAGTGAATGAGGTAACGGCTGCTGCCGGAAACCGGGATGATGCCTGGGTGTTCGGAGGACCCTATAGTGAAGTTTTATGTATTCGGGGGACTCTTCCACAAAACCGGACGCTCTTTAAAGTGAAAGGTGCGATACATCGTCCGGCTGAGGTATTTGTGGCCGAATTGACCGATATACTGAAAGCCAGAGGAATTACCGTTGCGAAGAAAAAAATCGAAGAACAACCCCGTACGGAATGGTTGACCCTGACTTCTCCTGAATTGGGGGAAATCGTATTCCATACCAACAAAGCCAGTGTCAATTTGTTTGCCGAAGCCTTAGGGGGCCTGGTAGCTCCGGCGGATTGGCCGGAAAAGGTCGGAATGTTACTCAAAGAGGCTGGGATACCGGCGGAAGGAATGATCTTAAAAGATGCCTGTGGGTTGTCGCCGATGGATGCTGTGCCGGCTTCTGTTTTTACCGACCTGTTGGTTTATGCAGACAAAGTGGTAGGGGAGACATTGGGCCGTTCATTGCCGGTGGCAGGAAAAGACGGTGGTTTAAGTGGTTATTGTATCGGAGCGACAGCATTGAAAGGACGGATGCAGGCTAAAACCGGGTCGATGTCCGGAGTACGTTGTCTGGCAGGTTACCTGACTACTACGGGGAATGAACGAATGGCCTTTACCGTTCTCATCAACCATTATACCTGTACGGCTTCACAATTACAAAAAGCGGTCGGAAAATTCTTGCAAAGTCTGCTGAGCTATTGATATTCCGATCCCCCTCCCGTGATTTGTTTATCTTCGGAAAGAAAGGGTGAAAACACTTCCTGCACCGGTTTGTGATTTGACGGTGATATTGCCTTTATGGAGGGTCATGATTTGTTTACACAGGCTGAGACCGATACCCGATCCTCCGGATTTGGTCGTGAAAAAAGGAACGAAGATTTTATCCAAAGCTTCAGGGACGATACCCGGTCCGTTGTCCTCGACGTGGATGGTGATTTGAGTGGTGTCGGACTGGGTGGTGATGCGGATCAGGGGAGCCGGTGTATCCCGACAGGCTTCTTCGGCATTTCGGATGAGGTTGAGGAGTACCTGTTCGATCTGGGTACGGTCGGCTTGGATTTGCAGGCGGGGATCGTGACAGATAAATTCACAGGGAATAACAGAGGTCGCATGGAGTTTCCGAAGACCGGTGAATAATTCTTCCAGCGAGAGCGGGACTAGTTCGGGAGCCGGGATACGGGTAAGTTTCCGGTAATTTTGTACAAATTCGAGTAATCCCTTACTACGCCGGTGGATCGCTTCTAAAGCCTGGAGCATAACCGGTGAGGTCGCATCTTCGGTCGTTGTCCGGGCAACCCGTTCTGTCAGGGTTTCGGATAGAGAAATGATGGGGGCCAGGGAATTCATGATTTCATGGGTCAGCACCCGGATCAGTTTTTGCCAGGCTTCGATTTCGTTGTTTTCCAGTACCGAATGAATGTTTTTCAGGCTGATCAATAATAATTCTTTGCCCTGTATTCTGAAAATGACCGGATTCAGAGCGATTTCACGAACCCGGCCGACTTGTTCCAGACGCAGAATATGAGTTTCTCCGGGGATAAGCCGCAGCAATAGGTCGGGTAAGTCGGGGGTAATCGCTGCCAGTTCTGAAAGTTGGCGAAGGCTGGTCAGGCCGAATTCCCGAAGCACGGTTTTATTATACCATTCGATGGTTCCGTTCCGGTTGAGAACCAATATGCCCGAATCGATGGTACTCAATAAGGTATTATAATATAGGTGTTGTTCTTCGAGGGTGTACATTTTTTCCCGGAATTGCTTTAAAGCTTGTTCCATCGCCTGCGTTAACCGAGGGTCTGCCTGTTTTTTACTCCCCGGACGGAAAGACAACGAAAAATCTGAAAAACGGATAGCCGTAATGAGCCGCATGACCATTTCGGTCAACTTTTGTTGCTGCTTGTCGGTATGGAGGATAAACAGGAGAATGACGAAAAAAGTAAAGAGCGAACAAAACCAAAGCGATTTCATCAATAGGATTCCCAACAAAACGGAAAGGAAGACCAGCGCTCCGCTTTGTAAGAATAAGAGCAGACGGGGGGGAAGAAAAGATTTCATCAGATTTCGTATTTTTCCAGTTTACGGTAAAGGGCAAAACGGGTGATGCCCAGCATTTCGGCAGCCCGGCTGATATTACCTTCACATTTTTTCATCGCTTTCTCTATCGCTTTTTGTTCCAATTCCATCAGGTTTAAGGTTTCCAGGTCACCGGTAGTACTACTATATGGGGGACGTAACATAAAATTGTCCGGTTCTAACAGCTTGCCCGGGGCCAGGATAACGGCCCGTTCGACAGCATGCTGTAATTCCCTCACATTGCCCGGCCAATTGTATTGGAGCAATTTTTGTTGGGTGTCTCGTGTAAAGCCGGTAATTTCTTTTTTGTATTTATAGCAATAGCGGTTGAGAAAATACCGGGCCAGGAGTAAAATATCCTTTCCCCGTTCCCGGAGGGGAGGAATCGGGATTTCGATGGTATTGATGCGGTAAAGAAGGTCCTGGCGGAATTTTCCTGTAGTGACCATATTGTGGATATCGGCATTGGTGGCACAGATCAAACGGATATCGATGTTTTTAGGCTGAGTAGAACCTAAACGGGTGATTTGACGTTTCTCGATCGCTGTCAATAGCCGGGCTTGCATGGGAAGCGAGAGATTTCCGATTTCGTCCAGAAACAGGGTTCCCCCCGAGGCGGTTTCCATACGTCCTGCTTTGTCTTTCCGGGCATCGGTGAAAGCTCCTTTTTCGTAACCGAAAAGCTCGCTTTCGAATAAGGTTTCCGGGATTGCCCCCAGGTCGATCGGGACAAAAGGAGCTCCGTTGCGGGGAGAGTTTTGGTAAATAGCTCTGGCTATCAGGTCTTTCCCCGTACCGTTTTCACCCAATAGAAGAATGTTGGCGTCGGTACCCGAGATCTTTTTGATGGTGTGAATTACTTCCAGTATGGCCGGCGATTCACCGATGATTTCTACTCCTTCGTCCGGAGCGGAAAGGGCTGTCAGCTGCTCTTTCAAAGCCACTACTTCGGTCCGGGTTTGGCGGAGACGGATAGCCGAGGAAATGGTGGCCAGAAGTTTTTCGGTTTCCCAGGGTTTAGGAATAAAATCGATCGCGCCGGCACGAATAGCTTTCACGGCTTTCTCGGTGTCGGCATATGCGGTGATAAACAACACGACGGCTTGCGGGTCTTTTTGTAAAATTTTTTCCAGCCATAGAAAGCCTTCTTGTCCACTGCTGGCATCCCGGCTGAAATTCATGTCCAGTAAGATAATGTCCGGGTTGAAATTGTCCATAAAATATTCTATACGCGCAGGAGAAGTGGTGACCTTTATTTTTTCCACATAAGGCTCTAATAATAGATTCAAAGCAAAAAGCACATCTTCATTATCGTCTACAATCAGAATTTTTCCATCCATGGTTTTAGGATTGAACAGGTGTTGTTATTCATTTCAAACAAATGTAGGAATAATATTTACAGCTTGTATGTGCGGATTCGAACATTTTTTGTGCGGATATGCACATCTATTTTATCGCTTTTGTTTTGTAAGTTGTTGATTATTATATTATTTTGTTTATGGCACGTTGTTTGCCTCCCTGATTTGTAAAAAGAAACCTATGAACCTGAAATTATGCTATATCACAGGATGGTCATTACTGGTAGCTACCGGGCTTTCGGCCCAGAATAGGGGCGATCTTGCGGTTAAAGTAGCCCGGGATAGCGGTCAGGTGACCGAATTGACTTTGCAGGAGGCTGTCGACATGGCCCGTACAAATTCTCCCTCAGCAGTATCTGCCCGTCACACTTTCCGTTCGGCTTATTGGAGTTATCGTTCTTTTCGGGCGAATTATCTGCCTTCATTGACGCTTTCGTCTAATCCCGATCTGACACGAACGATTAGTAAAGTCACCTTGGGGGATGGTTCGGAGAAATACGTCAGTCAGAATATGTTGACGGTAGACGGTGAATTGTCGATTTCCCAAAATGTCTCCCTGACCGGAGGTAGTTTTTTTGTACAGAGTTCGTTACAACGGATGAAATTATTCGATTCTAATTCGGTATCCTTCCGTTCTTCCCCGATTATTATCGGTTATAGCCAATCCTTGTTCGGATACAATAGCCTGAGATGGGACCGCCGGATCGAACCGGTACGTTATCGGGAGGCGAAAAAGGCCTATGTGGAATCGCTCGAGCTGGTATCGGCTGAAACGGTGAATAAATTTTTCGCTTTGGCACAGGCTCAGAGTAATTACGATATGGCCCGGTTCAATTACAATAATGCGGATACTCTGTATAAATTCGGTAAAGGCAGGTATGAGATCGGACGGATCACAGAAAACGAACTTTTACAGTTGCAAATCAATCGGTTGAACGAATCGACCAACGTGATGGATGCTTCTATTGAAATGGACAACTGCCGTCAGGCTTTGTGTGTGTATTTGGGTCTGGATAAAAATGTTATTCTGAAAGTCCGGGTAAATGTCGAAGTTCCCCGGGTCCAGGTGAATCCGGAGCAAGCCTACGAATTATTCAACCGTAATAGTCCCGATATAGATGATCTCGAACGGCAATTATTAGAAAGTAAGAGTGGTGTGGCACAGGCCAGGGCGAATGCCGGATTGAAGGCCGATCTGTATGTGCAGTGCGGATTGTCACAGACGGGGACCACTTTTAACCAGGCCTATACAAATCCCAACGATCAGCAACAGGTTCGTGTCGGGATTTCCTTACCGATCCTCGACTGGGGCCGTGGACGCGGACGGGTGAAAGTGGCGAAATCCAGGGAAGAATTGGTGAAAATACAGGTGGAACAACAACGGAACAACCTGGAAATGAATGTCCGTAAATTGGTATTACAATTCAACTTGCAGGCCGAACGGGTACAGATTGCTATGAAAACCGACCAGACAGCCCGCCGCCGCCATGAGGTGGCCCGTAAACTGTACTTGCTGGGAAAATCCACTATCCTCGATTTGAATGCATCGGTCACCGAGAAAGACAGTGCCAGCCGTAATTTCCTTTATGCTTTGAGTAATTACTGGAATTTGTATTATATGCTCCGGAGTATGACGCTCTATGATTTTGCCCGCCATTCGGAGATCAGTGTAGATTATAAAAAACTTGAAAATTAAATAGTATGGACCGGATTCTTGAAAAAAAACCTTTTATCATCCGCTATCGGAACTATCTGATTGCCGGTATCGTTTTTCTCTCCTTTTTGATTTACGTGGTCGTAAATTCGATGGGAGGACGCAAGCTTCGTACAGAGGCCGATAAACTGTCGATCGAAACGGTGAGACAAGATAAATTCCTGGAGTATGTGGATGCCGAAGGGATTGTACAACCGATCCTGACGTTGAAAGTAAATACCCGTGAAGGGGGAAGTGTCGATAAGATCATCGGCGAAGAAGGGGTGATGCTGGAAAAAGGAGATACTATCCTGGTACTGACCAATCCGGAACTGATCCGTTCTATCGATGACCAAAGGGATGATTTGGATAAACAAATTACTGCATTCCGCGAGAAAGCGATCGAGATGGAACAAAAAAGCCTGAATTTGAAACAACAGGTATTACAGGCTGCTTATGAATTGGAGCGCCTCGAAAAAAGCTATGTTTTGGATCAGGAAGAATATAAGATGGGAGTGAAAAGCAAGGCGCAGCTCGAAGTTGCCCGGGATGAGTACGAATACAAAAAGAAAAGTACGGCTTTACAACTCGAGGGATTACAGCACGATTCTACCGTGACGGTGATCCGGAAAGAATTGATGCAAGGCGATCTCGAACGCGAAAAGAAAAAATTTGCCCGGGCCTGTGAACGTCTGGATAAATTGGTGGTCAGAGCTCCCGTGAAGGGACAGCTGAGCTTTGTCAAAGTGACCACGGGACAACAGGTAGGCCCGAATGAAAGCATTGCCGAGATCAAAGTGCTCGACCAGTTTAAAATCCACACTTCTCTAAGCGAATATTACATCGACCGGATTACAACCGGACTACCCGCCACCATCAATTATCAGGATGAAAAATATCCGCTGAAAATTACCCGGGTGGTTCCTGAGGTGAAGGACCGTACCTTTGATGTCGATTTGGTATTTTGTGAAAAGATGCCCGATAATGTACGCATCGGGAAAAGCTACCGGGTACAGGTCGAACTGGGACAGCCCGAAGATGCCGTCGTTATTCCGAAAGGTAATTTCTTCCAGTATACGGGAGGACAATGGATCTACAAATTGGACGAATCCGGTAACAGAGCGGTGAAAGTACCCATTACGGTAGGCCGGCAGAATCCGCGTCAATATGAGATTATCGAAGGATTGAAAGCAGGGGATCGGGTGATCACCTCGGGTTACGATACTTTTGGAGATGCCGAAGAATTGATTCTCAAATGATAAAAGAGCAGGCAGGCATGTTGAGACAGGATTTGAAGATCGTCTGGCGGGAGCTGGGAGAATATAAACTACAATCCCTGAGTTCGGGAATACACTTGTTTGTCGTCGTAGCCGTTTTGATCACTGGAATTGTATTCCTGGCGGTGGCTCTGCAAGTGAACAGGGCTGTCGGTAGCGATCCTGCAAAGGCCCTGAAAGAAGGAGAGTAGAAATTATAGAAAATTGAATAAAGAGATGAGTTGTCATGAACTGAAAATGGCATACCGGAATTTATTGAAGTACAAGTTACAATCGGTGATTTGTGTACTCGGGTTAGCCGGAGGATTATCCTGCTTTACGGTATGTAATTATATGTTGAGGAAAGAGTTGGCCTGGAATAAACAGTTACCCCATTACGGGGAGACTTATAAATTGGTCACTATCCGGGAAAATGGGGAGGTCGATGGGTTGGTCAGCCTGGATTTGGCTGAACAGTTGAAACAGGAGTTTCCTGAGATTGAAAAATCGGTATATTATGTCAGTATGTACGGGGTCAGCGATAAATTATGTGTCGTCGGGCAGGAAAATGGGAAACAGACAGCTGCGAAGGCTTTCTTTGTGCTGACGGATAGTTCTTTTTTCGATTTTTATGATTTTCGGCTGACGGCGGGGAATGGGGAGAAATTGAAAAAGCAACCCGATGTTTTGATACTGACATCCGAAGGGGCCGATAAAATTTTCGGTACTTCGGAAGCGGTCGGAAAGAGTTTTACAGAAGTAAATGATTTTGAGAATACTGAGCGTTCCTGGACCGTGGCGGCGATGATGGAAAATTTTCCGCATCGTACGGATTTTCAGTATGGGGACGGGGTGGTCCTGAATTCCGATGCATTGCGTCAGGCCCGATACAGGGATTATGTTTTCGTATACTATCGCTTGCGGGAGGGGACTTCCTATGAATTGCTGAACCGGAAAATCGGTGTTTATATGGAGAAACATCCGGAGTGGAGGGGAAATACATCTTTGACTGTGAAAGTTTATCCTTACAAAGACTATAAGAAACTGACCGGGAAGCCTCTATTGAGTAAGGCGGGATTGATATTTTCCGGGATCGGGTTGCTGGTCTTGCTGACAGCGCTGTTCAATTTCCTGTTGTTTACGGCCGGCAGGATGTTTAACCGCAGGAAAGAACTGGGTATCCGGGAACTCCACGGAGCGACATCAGGGAGGCTGCTTCAGCTGTTTATGGTCGAAATAACCCTGACTTTGCTCATCACCGGAGTGATAGCGGCGGCCATGCTGGAACTGATTTCGATGTATTTTGCGGGGGAATGGACCTATTATATGAATTTTTCCGAGGGTGGGAGTTGGGTGATTAAAATGGGAGGTGATTTATCCGAATACCTGATCGGAGTGTGGCTGTTGATGTTGGCTGTCGGATACGGAATTATCCGGCAGGTACGGCAAGCGACTATGTTACGTAATTTACAAGGAGGAGGGATTGCCTACCGCGCCCGTATGCAGACAGTGCTATTGGGAATCCAACTGGTCATTTGTATGTTCCTGATCGGTCTCTCCTGGTTTATGCAGAATCAGCAAAAAGCCTTGGAAAGCCAGATGGCTGGGGGGATGACCCGGGCGGAGATGGAGCGTATTTATGCCTTTAATCTGAATGGTGAGAGTCTCGAGCCGATCCGGAAACAAATGCGCGATATGCTGGCGGCGAATCCCTATGCCGAAGAATGGTGCCGGAGTGGTACCGGATTACTCGCTCCCTGGATGATGTATCCCAAAGGCTATCGGATAGAAGGTGTGGAGGAAGAGAAAGAAGTGACGTTGAACTATAATTGTGTCGACCCGAACTATACCGATTTTATCCATGCGAAAATGGAGGAGGGGCGCTTTTTCAAGACCGGTGAACCTTATGTGATGGTCGTTAACCGGGCATTTGCCGATTGGCTGGGTGAAAATCCGATCGGAAAGTCTGTGACTATCGATGGGATGATGGGAGTGATTACTTACCGGATTATCGGTATCATGGAGAATCTTTTACCCGTAGGATACGAACTCCGGATCATACCGGGAATTTACCTGCCTTTCCCGGAAGGTTATATCAACGAAACGCTTTATGTGAAATTCAGGCCGGGATATGTTCAGCAAGGGATACAGCCATTGAAAGATAAAGTGCAAGCTCAGTTGAGTTCGTTTACCCCTCTATATATTGAAAATCTTTGGGTAGATATGGAAGGCTATTTAAGTAAGGTGATCGAACTCGGCAGTATGATCTTTTGGCTGGCTGTTTTTTGTATACTGATCAGTGCTTTGGGTGTGTATTCGGCAATGATGCTGGCCGTGGAAAAACGAAGCCGGGAGATGGCTATCCGTAAAATCAACGGAGCTACTTTGACGGATATTGCCGGGATCTTTTGTCTGCATTATCTGAAACTCTTGATCTTTGCCGCCTGTATCGCTTTTCCGCTGATATACGCGACGATGGATCGGTGGCTGGAAGAATATAGCCACCGGATCACGTTGAGACCGGACGTGTTTGCTGCGATTTTTATTCTGATGATGATCATTATGCTGTTGACAATCGGGTCTCAATTGCTGAAAATCATCCGGGTGAATCCGACCGAGGTATTGAAAAACGATTGAAGATGTAACTTTTGTAACTGATATGAAATTATGATTCCACACATTTTGATTGTTGCCTGGCGTAATATCTGTAAATATAAAGTATCGGCCGGAATTGCGGTAGTCGGTCTGGCGATGGGATTATTCTGTTTTGTATTGTGTAATTTTTGTGCCCGTTTGTTCTTTTCGATAGATAAGGTCTTCCCTAACTATGACCGGATGGCGGAGATACAGATCAAGGTAGGAGAAGGCGAGGAGTTGCAGGATTATTTTGCCGGGACACCGCCGACTTTGGCCGGGGATATGGAAACGGCTTTCCCGGGACAGATCGAGTGTTGTACGGCAGTATCCTATGGGGGACAAATGAATGTAACCTTCGAACGCGGAGAGAAAAAACCTTTGGTCTGTATGCTTTATACGATCGAGGCCGACAGCAATTTCCAGAAGGTTTTCTCGGTGCAACTGACCGAAGGAAATTGGCGGCAGTTGTTCCGGCAAAAGAATGCTGTAGTATTGAGCCGGTCTGCTGCACGTCGGATTTTTGGAAAACAAAATCCGATCGGTAAGGTATTCCATCCGAATAAATTGACAAGAAGGTCCGAAAGAAATTATACTCCGGAAGAATTGGCCGCTATCGATTATGTGGTGTCGGGAGTGATGGAGGATTTGCCGGTGAATGCCAGTTATAGTCTCCTGAATCGGATTGATGCCCTGTTGATTAACGATCAGCAGGGCCGATTTGCCGGGTATATACCGGGAGAGGGGACCGGATGTACGACGTTTGCTTTGCTATATCCCGGAGTGAAAAAAGAAACGGTGAATCAAAGGATCGATCCCGAAAAAAATAAGATTTTTGTCTCGGGAATGGAAGGAAGACCGCAGTTATTATCACCCGGAAAGAACAGTACGGAATATTATCATGATCTCGGCTATGGGTATTTATGCATCGGATTATTGATCCTGTTGGTGGCGGTACTGAATTTTTTTATTTTCATCAGCGGTAATTTTCTGAATCGACAAAAGGAATACAATATCCGCCGGGCTATCGGGAGTAGTCGTCGGCAGCTATTGGGGTTGTTATTTGCCGAAACGATGATCATGCTTATGGCTGTCGGGATTATCGTGGCTTGTTTGCTCGAATTACTATACGATAGGTTGGATTTTAGTCTGACGAGGCAGATGATCGTTTTTGAGCCGGCTATGCTGTTCCGCCATTTGTTACAATATCTGGGGGGCTGTGTCGTCCTGTTTCTGGGAGTTTGCTGGGGGATTTCCCATCGGCTGAATCGTCAGAGCATACAGACCGGTATAGGAACCTCCCTGAAAATAAGAAAAAACAGATTACGGAATTGGATGTTGGGTATGCAATTGGTGATTTGTTTCCTGTTTTTTACCGGCGGACTGGCTGTTTATTTACAATCGGAAATGAATATGAAGAATATTTTTCCTTTTCTCGATAAGCAGGAGAGGGAGCATATCCTCGAAGTTAATCTCACCTATCCGCAGTTGCAGGGATTGGAAACGGCTTATATCGCCCGGTTCGGAGAGATTGCCGGTGTCACCGAGGTCTTGCCGATGGATAAGGATTTGTTCGGCGGACACTTTTCGACGACGACGGTTCGGCTGGGGGAAGGGCAGTACCGGGAATTCTGTGAGGTGCGGACCGGACCGAATTTTGCTTCTTTCTTTCATATTCCCGTACTTGCCGGCGAAATGTTTAAGTATCCGGGGCAAAGGGTGGCTGACCGGATTATCGACGGCATATACGGAGGAAAGGTCATCACCGATGGATTTGAAGATATCGATGGGAAAAAAATAAATATCTGTGGGGTGGTGGAAGCTATTCCTCAGATTTATGCAGAAAGTCATATGTGGGCACGTTTATGGATGTTGAGTGAACATCCCAGGTGGTGTTATCTTAAAGTACTTCCCGGCTCCAAAGCGAAGGTCATGGAGACGGTGCAACGTATGCTGGCCGAAGAAGTGCCGGAAAGTCTGGACAACCGGGTTTTTACACTGGAAGAATTGGTACAGAAAGAAAATCACTCCCAGGAACAGATGAAATCGATGTTGCTGTTTTTCACGCTGGTGTGCCTGTCGATTACTGTTCTGGGGATTTATTCGGCGATCAGTATCGATACCGAAAGGCGACGAAAGGAAATCGCTATCCGTAAAATCAACGGAGCATCGGCTTATGTGATTGTACGTCTCTTTGCCCGGTTATACCTGAGGTTATTAGTGGCGGCGATGGTGCTCACTTTCCCTTTTCTGAACTGGATCATGCATTTGTGGCTTCAGAGGTTTACCCTGCATTTCGATCACGGTCCGGCTTTTTGGATTTTTATAATCTTTGTGATGGTGACGGTGGTGGCTTTGACCATTGCCTGGAAAATACGCGCGATCATCCGGGTGAATCCGGTGGAGGCACTGAGGGATGAATAAGAGGTAAAAGGCCGGGAGGCTATAGGCTAAGGGCTGAAACAGAAAGGAGAAGGCTGAAGTGACTTGACAAACTCCTCTGAAAGAAGATAATATCGTCTTTCAGAGGAAAATTAAATTGATAAAATCGCTGGAACGTAATGGAACAACCTTTATTTGGCCCGGTATTTATTTTCCCGGAGGATATTCAGGACTTTTTCTTTCACTTCTCCCTGAATGATGATCTCTCCGTCTTTTACCGATCCGCCGACTCCGCATTTGTTTTTTAGCAGTTTGGCCAGTTCTTTCAGATCGTCTTCCCTGCCTACAAAGCCCTGTACTAAGGTGACCGTTTTCCCTTTACGTTGTTTGGAGTCGAGCATTACTCTCAGATTTTGTTTTTCCGGAGGTAATGTCTCGTCTTCTGTCTCGTTATTGTATTCGTAATTATAGTTCGGATCAGTGGAATAAACTACGTGGATTCGGTTCTTTTTATCTGCTTTCATAAACTAATATCTTAAATTTCTGAGATGATATATCCCTAATCTTTCATCTTCACCTCTCTCCCATCTCTTAATAGAAATACAAATATAGAACTTTTTGTTTAATTTTCTGTTAAAGGGTTGTTTGTGAGAAAATAGCCACTAATTTTGTATCACCAAAAGGTGGAATTGAAAAATATTCCATACGGCCCATATAACAAAGAACTATAAACGTATAAAAAATGAATAAGATTCTGAAAAAAACGTACTTCTCTGAGAAGGTGGTGCAAATGGTCGTCGAGGCTCCTTTAATAGCTAAATCCAGGAAACCGGGTAATTTTGTGATTGTACGGGTAGGTGAAAAAGGCGAACGGATGCCGTTAACGATTTCGGACGCTGATCCGGTGAAAGGTACGATTACGCTTGTGATCCAGAAAATGGGAGTTTCTTCTACCAAATTATGTAATCTCGAAGAAGGAGAATATATAACGGATTTGGTAGGACCATTGGGCAAAGCGACTCATATAGAGAAAGTGGGAACCGTGTTGGCTTGTGGAGGTGGTGTCGGTGTGGCTCCTCTGTTGCCGATTATACGGGCCTTTAAGGCTGCCGGTAACCGGGTAGTGAGTATTTTGGCTGCTCGTACTAAAGAACTGATTATTCTGGAAGATGAAGTGCGCAAAGCTTCCGATGAAGTGATCATCATGACCGATGACGGAAGTTATGGTAAACAAGGAGTTGTAACCGTGGGGATGGAAGAAGTGATCGGTCGTGAAAAAGTGGATCTGTGTGTAACTATCGGACCGGCTATCATGATGAAGTTTTGTGCTTTACTTACTAAAAAATATGAAATCCCGACCATTGCCAGCTTGAATGCTATCATGGTGGATGGTACCGGTATGTGTGGTGCCTGCCGGGTTACTGTCGGTGGAAAGACCAAATTTACTTGTGTCGACGGACCTGAATTCGATGCCCATCAGATTGATTTCAATGAGATGTTGTCTCGCTTGGGAGGCTTTAAAGGGGCGGAAACCGAAAAAATGGAGGAATTCGTACATCATGGCGAATGTGCCCTGAGCGATCGGAATGCCGATTGGCGGAAAGCACTGCGCGAAACTGTGAAAGCGAAAGAGCGTACGATGATCGAAAGGGTGAAAATGCCTGAACGTACTCCTCAGGAACGGATCTCTAGCCAGCGCCTGGAAGTGAATACCGGGCTGACGAAAGAAATGGCTATGCAGGAAGCCCGGCGTTGCCAGGATTGTGCTAATCCGACCTGTATGGAAGGCTGTCCTGTTGGGATCGATATTCCAGGATTTATTAAAAATATCGAGCGTGGAGAGATTCTTGAAGCTGCTGCCGTATTGAAAAAGACCAGTGCTCTGCCGGCAGTGTGCGGACGGGTATGTCCACAGGAAAAACAATGTGAATCGAAATGTTTTTATCTGCAAAAAATGAAAAAAGCACCGGTAGCTATCGGTTATCTGGAACGTTTTGCAGCTGATTTTGAACGCGAATCCGGTCAGATGGCGATACCCGAAGTGGCTGCTCCCAACGGAATAAAAATAGCAGTGATCGGTTCAGGACCCTCGGGACTTTCATTTGCCGGAGATATGGTGAAGAGAGGCTATGAGGTTACGGTTTTCGAAGCGCTTCACGAGATTGGAGGGGTATTGAAATACGGTATTCCTGAATTCCGTCTGCCGAATCATATCGTAGATGTGGAAATCGGTAACCTGAAAAAAATGGGTGTGAAGTTTGTAACCAACTTTATCGTTGGGATGACCGAAAGTATCGAAGACCTGAAAAAGGAGGGTTTCAAAGGATTTTATGTCGCTTCCGGTGCAGGCTTACCTAATTTTATGAATATTCCGGGAGAGAATGCGAATGGGGTGCTTTCCTCTAACGAATACCTGACCCGGGTGAATTTGATGGGGGCTGATAACGAGTTTTCGGATACGCCGGTCTACCGGGGAAAAAATGTAGTCGTAGTCGGTGGTGGAAATACAGCGATGGACTCTGTTCGTACCGCTAAACGTTTGGGAGCCGAGAGAGCGATGATTGTTTACCGGCGCAGTGAAGAAGAAATGCCTGCACGTCTCGAAGAGGTGAAACATGCCAAGGAAGAAGGATGCGAATTTATCACTTTGACCAATCCGGTAGAATATATCGCTGATGAAAAGGGAAGAGTAAAACAAGTCAGGGTTCAGAAAATGGAACTTGGTGAACCCGATGCCAGCGGACGTCGTCGTCCTGTGCCGGTTGAAGGGAGCGAATACCTGATCGATGCCGATGTGGTAGTGGTAGCTGTCGGAGTTTCGCCTAATCCGATCGTTCCCCGTTCGGTGGCCGGACTGGAAGTTTCTAAGAAAGGTACGATTGTCGTGAATGATGCTACCATGCAGTCGAATCTGCCGGAGTTTTATGCCGGTGGGGATATTGTCCGGGGAGGAGCTACGGTGATCCTCGCTATGGGAGACGGACGCCGGGCAGCTGCTCATATGGATGCTCAGCTAAGATCGTAATCGGTCTTTATAGAGAAGGAGCTGGTCCAAAAGTTTTAGCTTTTGTGGTCAGCTCCTATCTGTTCTTTACCTCTTTCCTGATCCGGGTAAAAAAACGCCTCCAGCGATAGGCTTTCGTTTCGGGATCTTTGGCTGTCAGAATCAAGGTCGCTTTACCGATGATAAATTCTTCGGGGATAGGCCCCAGATAGCGCGAATCCTGAGAATTCCACATATTGTCACCGCCCATAAAATACCAGTTGGTACGGAAAGTATAACGCTCGACCAGCGAATCGCCACACCACACCTGACCTTCTCGCTCTTGCAAGTTCAGCCCACTTTCGTATTTAATCATTTTATAATAGATCCGGACAGCTGAAGTATCGATTGGTAAGGTATCCCCTTTACGGGGCAGATAAAGGGGACCGAAATTTATAAAGTTCCAGCCTATCCGGTAGTCGAATGGATAAGTGTTGTATATTCCCTGCGGATATTCACCCCGATAATTGGAAAGCATCTCCTGATCGTTCAGATTGCCTATTCCCCGCCGACCGTTGATTTCATAAAATCCCCCTTTGATTTGCAGACTATCGCCCGGTATACCGATGCAGCGTTTGACATAGAAACGGGAAAGGTGCATACTGATCCTGTCCCATCCTCCTGAATAGGGAAAATTAAAAACCAGCACATCCCCATTATGAATTTTCGAAAAGCCTTTGATCCGGTAAGTTTCCGGTTCTGTTCGGTCTTTCAGAAAATCGAAATTTTTATACATCCGCGCACCGAAACTCAATTTATTTACCATAATAAAATCTCCCGGTTCTATCGTCGGTTGCATGGAGTCGCTGGGGATGGAATAAAAATCGACGACAAACAGCCGTAACAAGATTGCTATCACTAACGAAATAACGATGACTGCAATATATTGAAGTATATTTTTGATAATTTTTTTCATTATAATCTGATCGGAAACACCGTTTTATTGAACGGTTGAAGTTAACGATAATTTTAAAAATATATCACTTTCCACGATTTATTTAACAATAGCCCGCTTTCTCCCTCCCCGTGAGTTACAGCCTGCGGGGACCGCTTGCAAAAAATGTTTAAATTTAAAGAGAGTTTAAAGGAAAAATATGAAAAAGAACTGGTCGGTATGCCTGTGTATGTCAAAACGGAGAAGTGAAGAATATGTTGAAATAGTGACAAAAAGAAAGGGAGGTAGAACCTGCAAGGATTAACTTGGGAATACTTTCCTTGGTTTCTTTTCCTCCCATGTAGATGAGTCGGCAGTGATCATCTAGTTATGCTTTCTATTGCTTGATTCATTATATAAAACTTTCAAATTAGCTCAGACCGGGCAAGAGTGATAATGCTTGCTTTTTTCGTTACGGAATAAACAAGAACGCTTTGCAACGTCTTTATAGTAAGGTCGGCAATCCTAGGTAACTTAAATATAGCGTTTGTTCTTGCCGGTCTGGCTATTTCAATACCTCATTATATTTTGAAATATGGGTAATCCTACAAAATATTCTGATGCTGTTTTTCTTTTTCTAATAGGTTAAATCGGTTTATGAACTGTAGGCACGTAAAATTACTTGTTTGTATTTATTTTTTATGTATTATTTTCAAATTAGTTAATTTATTTACTCAAATAAGAAAACTGATACAATTATATCATTATTTATAAATGTCAGTTTTTTCTCTTTTTTGAATATTGTTTTTTGTTTTTTCAAAAGCAAAATTATAAAAGATTTATATTTTTGTGCTAAAACAAGTATTCTATAATATTCTTTTTACAAAACTTTTATGTGGTGAATAATAATATAAAGATTATCAATGTATTAACGCTCATTATGTTATTCTTGTTTTTCTTAGGACAAGGAGTCTGGATCTATCATGTGCGTGAATTGAAAGTTAAAGAATTCAAAATGCGGGCAGGTTATCTTCTTTCGGAAGTGGCGGAGGAATATATTGCAGACGAGGGGCTTAAGTATTTGGCTTATGGTAGAGATTCTTCTTTCCGTAATGGGAGATTAAGAGAAAATAAAGATGAAAAATGTTTTCCCGTAAATCATTTCTATGTATTTTCTGAGGACAAAATCCACTTGTTATATGATGATTTGTACGAGAATCGGGAGCTCGATGTGAGACGACTCGATTCTTTATTGCGGAATGCCTTGACCGAACGTTCTATGCCTCCGTTGGTTTGTTGGGCCATCTCAGACCGGAATACAGGTCATATCTTACTCACTTGCGGGAAAGTTTCCGGCTCCGATAAGTTAATTCAGGCAGTGCCGGCAAATTTGGGATGCGGATTTCAGCATCACCTGATCGCTTCCTTCGAACTCCCTTTTGTATTCAACGCTTTTATGGGTATCTTGCTGCTGGAAGTTATTTTTTTGCTCGGTTTTATATTGAGTTTATTGTGGCAATGGCATTACATTCACACTTTTTGGAAAGCTTCGGAAGTAAAGATGATGGGGGCTGCTCATCTAGAACATGAGCTGAAAAAACCGATAGCGATTTTATTGAATGCAGTAGAGGATCTGATGGAAAGTAACAAAGATATCCTGACCGCACGGGAGCAGCTGAAATTGAAAATGATGCGGGTAAGATTGATCAAAATGGCTGATATGACAGATACTTTACTCATGATTTGTGGTAATTCCACACCCCAATTCAAGTGTGCCGATTTGAATGTCAGACAAGAAATGGACATGGTACTCGAACTTTTCGAGATACTCAAACCCTATGCAAAAGTGAGTTTTCATATCACTCCTGAGGCTACTTCGGCCTGTCTGGATCAGGTCTATTTCTTTTATATGGTGGTCAATCTTGTAGATAATGCTATAAAATATAGTGGTGAGCATCCTTGTGTAACTATTGATTGTTGGAAAGAAAATGATAATTTTGTAATCGCTGTCAGAGATAATGGGATCGGCATTCCAAAACGAGAACAGAAGCGTATTTTCCGGGCATTTTATCGGATGAATACTAGGTGCGTGCGTAGAACGACGGGCTTTGGCTTAGGATTGACCTTTGTCCGGAAGGTGGTGGATACCTATGGGGGAGATATTCAGGTGGAAAGCAAAGTTGGAGTAGGCAGCAGCTTTATCGTCGTATTACCACAATAAAAACGGAAAATGACAATTTTGTATGCAGAAGATGATTCTATGACAGTCATGGAAGTTCAGGAAAAACTGGAGAATAATGGTTATGAAGTTATTGTCGCCTACGATGGCAATGAAGCCCTGGAAAAATTTATTGCCTGTAAACCCGATCTGATCGTTCTTGATGTGGATATGCCTGGAAAAGACGGACTCGAGGTCTTGCAGTTTATACGGCTTCAGGATAGCCAAACACCTGTCATTATTTATAGTTGCCTGATTGATGAAGAAAAACAGATCAAAGGTTTGGAATGGGGCGCTAACGTTTACTTACTGAAAAATTATAGTCCGACGCTGCTGTTAGCCCAAATCCAGCGATGTATAGCCCGAAGTGGGGAGGAAGTGATCCGTTTGAGTAAACGGGTCGAATATGATTTTTCGGCTTGTAACCTGAGGGTGTCGGATGTTGTCTATCACCTTACCATGTTGGAGAATAAGATATTTTCCATCCTATGTAAAAACCGCAATACTCTGGTTGCTCGCGAAGATTTACTGAAAGCAGGTTGGAATAGTCAGGCCCCTAATTGCAGTCTGCAACTCAACAAAATGGTCAGCCGTTTACGAAAATTGCTGAAAGGTGATCATTCGGTATATATCCTTACCGAAAAGCCCTTGGGTTATTGGCTTAAAATCGAACAATAAGCGGGACGTTTCCTGCAATGAGGTTGCAGGAACGGTAGCCTTCTACCGCAGAGTGCCAGTATAATTGTCAAGATTATACTCAAAGGAATAATATCGAAAATGTTCGAAAAATAAGCAAATATACCGAAAGCTGACAGACAACCGCTAAGACCGATTTGTCCGCAGCGAAGGGCATTGTAAAAAGCCGTGATCAGGAATAAGAGAAACCAGAGGAGACCTGGTATTCCGTTTTCTACCGTGATCCGTAAATATTCGTTAAAACAGTAGGAAGTATGGTTGTCGATAGCCCATATTTCAGGAGAATCGGGTGAAATGGAACCTTTTTCAGAAAGATGAGGAATGGATACCAGTTGGCTGAAACTTCCTAAGCCATATCCCTGATCCGGAGATCGACGGATAAGTCCGACGCTTTGTTCCCATAAAAAAGTACAATCTGCTTCCGGATTTTTCATCGAGGTGTACATCGAGTCTCCGATCTTAAATAGGAGGACAAAAAGGAGTAGGGTAAAGAAAATAACCCTCTTCGGATACCAACGTAATAATAACTTATAGCTACGGAAAGTCCGGAAATGGTAGAGAACTACAACATAACATCCTATTCCTGCAATAAACCAGCAACAAGGATTCATGCTAGCTGGAATTAGAGTGAGCACCAGAAATGTACAGAACCCCGATAACACAGGTACAACGAGATATCTTTTACTCGGAGCATCGTTCGCCCGGAGAGCCAGGGAAAGAGATAACGGAAGCAGACAAGCCAGAAGACCGTCATAGTTTTCAGAATTTTGGAAACTGCCGCTCATCTGAGCTATAAGGTGGCGGGGAGTTACGAAATCGTGGATCTGACCGAAACCTGCTATTGCTTCACCCAAGAAATAGAAAAGTAACCCTAAGACTACCGTTAGCTGAATATATTGGGAAAGTCCTGACAATATCCTTACCGTAAGATAAAGAATTCCCAATAGAATGAGATTAAATGCCTGTATATCTGAAAAATGAGAAGACTCACTGTTGAGAAAAGCATTTCCCATAAACAAAATACCCCATAAATCTTGGAGATGAAAATAAAATACCAGCTGCCGTACTGGTCCCAAATTTTTGTTAATCACTTGATTGCAAAACTAGAGTTAATACTTTGCCGACTCCATTGCAATTTAAAAAATCGCTTTCTGTTATCTAAAAACAAATGAAGAGGAACTTCAGAAAGATTGACTTGGGATTTCTATCTAACTTCGGTTCACTCTCCACCAAATAGTTGCTGTGTATCAACTATTTAATCTTAGGGTTTTATCACCTACCTGATATTCTCCCCATCATTTATCATCTATGCTTCATTATTTGTTTTTATCTTTACATGACAAACTTAGAAAAGATTATTTTTTCTAAAGAATGGTCTATGTTCTTTAATATACCAAAAATTAAAATAATCGATAATCTATTTATTGTGAGTTGTTTGTTGCTAAAACATTTTGATAAGAAGGAGAAGAGCAAGAAAAGTGGGCTTGGGAAATGTTTTTTTCCACTTTTACTATGCTCTCTCCTTTGCGTTGTATTTAGTTTTAACCGGCTGACTTTATATAACTAAAGTGATAAGCTACGGTTTACTTCTTCTTCATCTGTTGTTTATTTGTTTCTACACTGTAAATGTAGAAAAGATCTTTTTGACTAAAAAACAGTCTATATTCTTTAATATACCATTCTAAAAAATGATCATTAACTTGTTGGTAAACAGTGGTATCTGGTACAGACCACTCTTGAATACGTAGAGGTCAGAGCCAAAATGTTACTGGTATAAAACACTTTTTAGCGTGTCGGTTATAGTGGAGTCGGTACAGGTAGAATGACTCGGACTATAGAAGTTGTGTTTTGTGATCTGACTAATGTAATAAAATTCTTTGTGAGAGACCTGCAGACTATACCATTTATAAAAATAATTGGCAATTATAACTTTCGCCCGGAGAAATAAAAAAGGAGAGGAACGAGAAACGCAGCCCTTAGGAAAAAATAGTTAACTGCTCAACTTGCTCTCTCCAATACTCGTCGTCGGGTAGAATATCCCCTGCTTGAATCTATAAATTCAGCGTAATGATTTGAGGTTTGTTGCCTTCTTGTGACAGCGCATAAATTGTATTGTCCGCTGCATCATAGCTGATTGCTGAACAAGCATTCTGTAATTGATAAGTCCGGACGTGTAAACCATTCCAATCGAATACTACGATTGTTTTTCCTTTGTCCACATCCAGATTATAATCTTTCAGGGTTCTTCCTGAATACAGAGCGAAAATATAATTCTCCGATACCGCCAAATCGCAGAATCCGAACACGTTATTTCGGGAATAAGTCACCGGATGAGTCAGGCCTCGGCCTTTCGGACGATGTCTGTTGAATTTAACTCTTGGGGTAGTCATATGGACTTCATTGATACGACTCAGTTCGTTATCATGAATTTCACAAATATCCAGACAACCGGATTGCATATTAGCACAGGCGACTTTAGAATGCGTAGGGTTCAGAGCCAAAATATTACTGGCATAGAAAATACTTTTTAACGTGTCGGTTAGAGTGGGGGCGGCACAGGTTGGATAACTTACGCTATAGGAGTTGTGCCCTGTGGCCTGATTAATACAATAACGCCCTGCAGTGTAGAGACCTGTGGATAAAATTCTTTCATCGAGTCGGATTGCTCCGAATGGAGTCTTTCCATCTTCCGCAAGACTGGTGAAAACAGGTCGGTAACCTGGCGTGGCATATTCGTTTAGGTCGATTTCAACCAATCGCCCGGAACCGAAATCAAAGGCTGAAACGATATCGCCTTGTAGATTCATGCTAATATAGTACATCCCTTCACCTTCGTTTTTTCCTGCCGGTACTAAACGGGTAACGTTGCCGCTTTCACTGTCGTATATGGCAAAACGATAAGCACTGTTCGGGGTCAGGATGGCATATAAGTTTCCTTTCTTTACAAATTTAGAAGGGGATACAATGTTTAATGCCTCTAAATCGATATTATCCGATTGAGCGTAATAAAGCTCTGAAACTTTCGTCCGTACCAACGGCGAAGTTTCACTCTCTAATCTCGGATCAGATTGACAACCTCCAAACAGGAGGGCAGAGATGATGATATAGTGTAATTTTTTCATTTTTTTAAGTTAGCGTTCAAAATCTAAACCATAAAATGTCCCTACATTTCCATCTTTATCAACTCCAGAACAAATATAACCTGAAAGAATACACGTAGGTTTAGGCTTATTACCAGATTCCCCTTCTGCTAATGCGTCTATATTATCAAATATGATTTTTGAAAAGTTTGGTTTTTCAGAGAAAACAAAATTAATAAATAGAGAAACTAATATAATGCTAATACCTATTAAAAATTTAACTTTTTTATTCATTTTGAGTATTTATTTATTTTCAGCGTACAAACTTAGGAAAGATTCTTATTTTTGTAAAAAAATATGTATTCTTTAATATTCTAGAGGGCAGGTGTATGAAAAACAGTATGCGAATAATGGGACGTTTATCGGTAGGTTTGTTAGTGTGTGTGCTATTGGGACAAGGAATGTGGTTGTTTCGAGTTCGTGAAATGAAAGTTGATGAATTTAGACAAACTGTTGATCGCGTATTGTCTACCACTGTTCAAAAATTTATTGATAGTAAAAATTTATACGCAATGACAACTTTAGAACTAAACTATGGTTGGCATCCTAATAATTTGTTTTTTTGGAAATATGGATATAGGAAAGATAGTATCAGTAATGTGTCAATGGATATATACAGTAATTTAAGTTCGAGAATAATCTATGATTGTCTGTTCTATAATAATTGTATCGATATTAATGATATTAAATCTAAATACTATACAAATCTTAAAGAAGAAGGAATTACTGAAATTCCGACTTTAGTAATTCAAGATAGTAATAATGTTATAATGACTTCTGATAATTCTTTTCGAAGTACATCTACTATCATTACTTCTCCGCTAAATTTAGGATATGATTACAAACACCAAATCACGGCCTCCTTCAAACTTCCTTTCGTTTTCCGAGCCCTTAAAGGAGTATTATGGATTGAATTACTTTTTCTGATTGGTTTCGTTATTTGTTTAGTCTGGCAATGGAATTCGATAAAGATGACACTAAGAAGTGTACGGGTACAGACCATGGGAATTGCCCATTTGGAACATGAGCTGAAAAAGCCTTTAGCTATGATGATTTCGGCGATAGGAGGGATGTTGAAACAGAAGGAATCTGCTTTATGTCCTACAGATGAAGTAAAATTAGGGATGATAAAGGCACGTTTGATGAAGATGGCCGATATTACCGATACTATGCTGACCTCTTTAAAAACTTCGGTTTTGGAGGTGGAACGCGAACCGATCGACCTGCAACTGGAATTGGAGATGATCACAGAAATGTTTACGATGATCCGAAAATATGCCCGGGTGGAGTATCACATTGCCGAAGGACTCGGATACCCTTGCCTCGATAAAATATATTTCAATTATATTGTTATCAATTTAGTGGACAATGCTATTAAATATGGAGGAGTTCATCCGGTCGTTAAAATTAATTTCTATGAAGAGGGGACTGATTATATTTTGGGTGTTGAAGACAATGGCATGGGAATTGCACCTAAAGATCAAAAACAGATTTTTAAGCAATTCTATCGTGTCAGAAATCAGCAAGTCACGAAAACAACAGGATTTGGTTTGGGGTTGACCTTCGTACATAAAGTGGTTTGTGCTTACGGAGGGAAAATACATATAGAGAGTGAAATAGGAAACGGTAGCAAGTTTTTAATTATTTTACCACAGGTATCATGGAAAAATTGAAGGTTTTATATGCAGAGGATGATCCTCTGACTGTGATGGAGGTTGCGGAGCAACTCGAAGAGAGGGGATTTGAAGTAATTGTAGCTACCAATGGGACGGAGGCACTGAAACTGTTCCGGGAGCGGCAACCGAATGTTGTTTTGCTGGATGTCGATATGCCCGGTCATAATGGGTTTGAGGTGCTGCAAATTATCCGGCTTACCGACCACTATACACCGATAGTGATCTATAGTTCGTTAGGGGATGAAGCCAACCAGATGCGTGGACTCGAAAGTGGCGCCTATACCTATCTGGTGAAAAATTGCGCGCCTGCCGTTGTGGCAGCACAGGTGTATAATTGTCTAAGTAAAAATGGCAGTGATAAAATCCGCTTGGGAGAAAAATCATTTTTCGATCTGCTTTCCGGAGAATTATGGATCGGAGAAAGAAAAGAAAAATTGGTGGGATTGGAATTTAAAATCTTTACCATGCTTTGCCGTAACCGCGAGAAAACAGTTTCCCGTGAATTATTGATCAAAGCAGGATGGGATAAGGATGATTATAAATTGCATTTGCAGTTGAATAAATACATCAGTATCCTACGGCATAAAATTTCACTGACTTCGGCCTCCATTGTCACTGACAAATTCAACGGCTATATGCTCAAAGTGACCCGCTAGGGATTCCGTCCTGGAATCCCGGAGTTTAAAGAGGAGAGGGAACGTTGGTAGAGGGTCCAGATTTTATCGTTTTCGACCGGACTACCGATAAGCAGGACCCGGTTGAGCGAATCAAGCAGGAAAGTTTGGAAAGCCGGTTCAGCAGGGAACTGGTTGATTTTTTGCATATCCCCCTGCGGATCGTATAGGAAGGGTAGCTGACAACGATTGGCACGTTGCAGGATTTCCAATTCGTCGTAATTGTGGACCCAGGCAACGAATAGGATGTCGACATCGTAACCCATACTATCGATTTCCTGTTTCAATAATTGCCATTCGGCCAGTTTCATCCGGCATTCCGTACAACCACTGGTGTCGATGTAATTCAGGATTTTATATTTGCGTTCCTGAAAATCCGGGAGGATGGTATCCCGCCCTTGTACTTTTAGCAATAAGGGATCCGGAAAAATAACTTCTTTATTTTTCCATTCTTCAACGATTCGAGCTATTTCTTTCCGGCGTGAATGGCAACTACTGAGGAGTAATACCACTAGGCAAATACTAAAAAATTTTACCATAATCGATAGATGTTTTCTATTTATGAATGCAAAATTAGAAAAGTTTTGTCAATCGTGTTTAAATTTCCAATTTGAATTTGTAAATAATCATATTTTCGGTGTCGAGATCTGGTTTGCCATACGCATAGTAATAAGGGGCTGAATAACCGAATATCCGAAAGTTGTCGGGTACATTGAATTCTGCTACCAGGGTCTGATTTTTATAGGCTTGAACGGTTTCCCCGCAAGAAGGTTCTCCATGGTAAAAGTTTCTGAACAGGACTTTGGTTTCAGGGATGTATTTCAGGTAACGGTAAGAACCGAATTTTTTATAATCTTCCTTGTAATTGTTAGTGGCTTCTTCGAAAGTATTGGTTTCTCTGTAATCCGTATTCATCGGATGGCCGGCTAGGCCGAAAGATTGCAGGGTGTTGTTCTTAAAGTCCGTTTGATAGATCAGGGAGTCGATCTGGAAAGAATAAAATAAGGTATTTTCTGTATCGGTATCGAATAGAATCGACTTGAAATTAGGAATATAACGGTACTGTTTATAAATGGGAGAATGGGTACACATCATCCGTTCTACTTTGCCGGTACGGGGATCGATGAGTCCCAGGGTATAACTGTTTTCATAAAAATGAGCTGCCTGGCTGTTCGAACGGAAACCGTTGTAAGTAATACAGTCGGTAACGATAGCGATGGCCAGATAGTTTCCCAGTGGGCATAATCGACCGGTAAAGTGTTCGATTTCGTAAATTCCACTTTCGTCAGGACCTGGAGAAGCGAGCAGGATTTCGGGGGTTTTATCGTTTTGCCAGTCGATCCGTAACTGTTGTTTCCCTCCCCAACTTTGATTGAAAATATTCAAATGCCAGTCGTTTATAATTGCATAACCTCCTTGTGGGAGTGCGGTAATCTCATAGATCCCCTGTATTTCCTGCGGACCTCTTCCGTAGGATAGATGGGTACCCAAAAAACGCCCGTCCCGATCGTAGAGGAATAGGGTAGATTGTTCCCGGTCGGCAAAACAAAGGGTATCTCCCAGAAAAAGAAAACTCCCTAGCAGGGAAGTCATTTCGTTTTCATTACCGGCATCGATTCGTATGGTATCGAAATTGACGGAAGATATCGGATGAGCGGAACGTGACGAATAATGAGTAATTTGTGAATAATCGGTCTTATTCCGGGCTTCCGGGATGTTGCTTTTACAATTTATGAGGAAAACGAGGAGCAGACAGCTGTAGATAAAGACTTTTATCATGACGGATTAGGGTTTAAAAAAGTGATTGAAAAGGATGGTTCTGGCCGTTTGGACTTTCATCAAATGAAAAGCCCGTATTCATGGCGTAGATTTACGCAATGGCCTTTACATTCTACCGATTTATAGTAGGAGGCAGGGGCATAATACCGGACATATTCTTTTTTCGCCGGGTATTTTTTGTAAAGTTGTTTGTGAGTGAGAGCGAGAAGTCGAGGCAGTGGTTGTGCGAGGACTACTGCTTCGGGCAATTCGGTGGTTTTTTCTTTTAACCGGACGTTCGGATGTTGTTTCACTGCTTGAAAAGGCAGGGCTTTCATCTCATATCCCAGGCATTGAAAAACGAGTTGTTGCCGAGCGGGGATATGGAGCCCCTTTATTTCTACCTCACCTTTTTCATTAGAGGCTCCGAGAAGATACGATTCGGGATATTGCAGGACTACGGCTCCGATGATGATCTGGCCTTTTTCGTCTGTAATCCGTAAAGTCAATGAATCTTGTTGGGCTGTTCCGGACTGACTCAACAAGAAGAGAGGCAAAAGGTAATAAAAAATTTTTTTCATAGATTTTCAGTAATAGGCTATCAGAGTGGTAACCGATATTTGTTGACTGCATTTTCTTCAGAAGAACTTACGGTATAAAGTATATTGCTGTCTTCGTGGACATCTATACCATTGGTATAGTGATCGAGCAAAAATTTCCGGATCAGCTTACCGTCGAGGTCGTATACTAAAAACAAATTGCCACCATCAGGAGTAGGCTGCCCCTTCATCATTTTTTTGAGTTCTTCTTGGTGATCGGTGCCCGAGAATAAGGTGTAGATGGCTTTTTTCCCGACTTGTACATCCTGATAACCCTTGATTTTGCCGACAAGGAGTCCGTTTTTATCACTCAAAAAATCAGGTTCACCTCCTTTGCCGACAATGAACCGGGAAGAATCCGACGCCAGGTTATGGATTTCCAGTAATTCTCCGTTTTGGGTGACAAGGACTAATAGGTGATTGTCGGGATTATAGTCGAGATAAGAGTTCCATAGTGAGGCTGTCATCGTCGGGTAGGCTTTGTTTTTTGCGGTATTTCCCCACGGAATCTCGTATTTTTTGTTCAGCAGATGTCCACAAGTATCGATAAATGCAATCCGTTCCGGTCCGTCGAAATTGAGCAAGGCAAACCCTTGGTCCGTCCGGCAAAAATTCAGTATCGGAATGCCGGCTTGAGGGTAGTCGATTATCCGGGCAGGGGAAATGCGTTGTTGCATCAGACTGTCTTTCCGGAAGATCGAAAGGCGGGCCCGGCTAGTGTCGAAAACATAAATATGTTGCTCGTCCATACAAAATCCTCCTGTCGAAATATATTCTTCCGGCCCGCGGCCGTTCACGGCAAAGGAAGTGATGAATTGCAGCTCAGGATAAGAATAGAGATGATAGAACCGATCTCCTCCATGCAGGTCCCAAATACACATTATAGAATCCTGTACTTTTATTTTATATGGATATTTCATATATAGGTCACTGTTTTTTAACAAACATTCCGAAGTCAGGGGAACGATCTCCCCGTTATCTCCGGATGGGGGAGTGGGTTTACAGGAAATCAGGAGTCCTGGTAACAGCAGGAAAAGTAGAGTTTTATTCATATGCTTGATTTTATTCATTTGTAACCTGGTGGTCCATTTGATCCGGTCAAAAACCGAGATATCACATGTAGGACGGATGGACGAGCTGATTAGTTACAGCTTAAAATCAGATAATGAATAAAGTTTTAAAAAGGATTACAAGTTATATTAGTTAAGGGAGCCTGGTTTCGGTTTTGGGGGATTTTGGGAATAGGTGAAAAGACGTCGGCTACATTCATCTATGACCAGAAAAAATTCGGATTGGGGATAACAGTAACAATCTTCTTGGAGAGTTGCTGAGTTACTGAGTTAAAAGAGTTGCTGAGTTAAATAAGTTTTCAATAAAATTACACTGAATTGAAATAAGTATGGGGATTATAAACTCTTCTCAACTTAATAATTCTTTTAACTTCTCCAACTCATACCTTAGTAACTCAGTAACTCAGTAACTTAGTAACTCTTTTAACTTATCAACTCTTTTTAATTTTTTCTGCCATAGCTTGGGCGATAGCTTTACATTGCTCGATGTCGGAAGATTTTATAGCTCCGAGTGCTTCATTGGGTTCTGCTACCACTTCCCACTTCATTTTTTCTGCAAAAGCTTTCAGTCGGGGGATGGCTCCGCCTCCCCAGGTTTTATTACCGAAATAGGCCAGAAGGTGATTTTTAATGCCCATATTTTCCAGTTCGCACAACAGGGTTTCCATAGTTGGGAAGATACCGCCGTTATAAGCACAACTGCCGAGGATCACTCCTTTGTAGCGGAAAATATCGTTGATGATATAAGAAGGATGTGTCTTCGAAGTGTCGTGGATCCGTATCTTTTTAACGCCTTGTTCGGCGAGGAAACGTCCGATCGTGTCCGCCATCTGCTCCGTGTGACCGTACATACTGCTGAAAGCGATCACCACTCCTTCTTCGGTTTCATATTTACTCCATTTTTCATATTTAGCGATGATATCACACACATGTGAGCGCCAGATCGGACCATGGGTGGCACATATCGTGTTGAAAGTGAGTGTATTCAATTTTTTTAGGGCTGTTTGTGCCGGCATACCGTATTTCCCGACGATATTCGAATAATAACGGCTGATTTCCTCTTCCAGGTAATCCAGATCGACCTGGTCATCGAAAATACCACCGTCCAGGGTTCCGAAAGCTCCGAACACATCCCCGCTGAATACGATATTCTCGCCCGGTAGATAGGTAACCATGGTTTCGGGCCAGTGCAACATCGGAACCATATAAAAATTCAGGGTACGTTTACCGATGTTCAGTGAATCGCCTTCCTTTACTTCGAGCAAGTTGGAATCTACTCCGTAATAATTTTGGAGCATGGGGAAAGTTTTACAGTTGCCCACTACCGTCAGGTCGGGATAATGGCAGAGCAGGTTTTTGATTGCTCCCGTATGGTCCGGTTCCATATGATTGATGATCAAATAATCAACCTTCCGGCCTTGGAGCACAGCTTGCAGACTATCCAGATAATCATCCATCCGGCTGCGTTCGACGGTATCTATGACGACTACTTTTTCGTCTACAATCACATACGAATTGTAGGCTACTCCTTTAGGGAGAGGCCAGTAGTTTTCGAAAATATGAGTTCTTCTGTCATTTACGCCGATCCAGTAGATGTTGTCTTTGATTTTGATAGCATTATTCATATGTCGTTGATTTAATCTTATATTTTTTGCAAAGTTAGTTAAAAGGTCGAAAACCTCAAAGGCGTTAAATAGAAAAGGCCGAAGAAGTTATCATAACTTCCTTGGCCTTTCAAATCTTTTACGTCACAAATGTCTATTTTATACCCAATTTCTTTTTCAGGTCTTTGGGAAGAGCATCTTTGTGAATCATCACTGAAGTAGTCTTGTAAGCTACAAAAGGATAAGAAGCATACAGGTATCCCTTGTATTTACCATAGTCACCCCAAGAGTTTTTCACGATGAAATATTTATTTCCGATTTGATCGACAGCTTTACCTATTACATGCATGCCATGGTCGTCGGTAGTCAGTTTATTGTCGAATTCTTGCTGACGCAGTTCCTGGGTAATTTCTTTTTCTTTACCCGGTTTCTTTAGCAATTCGGCTTGTTGTTGTGTTTTCGGCATTTTCACCCATTTCGCGATTTCTGCGTCGCTCATTTCTTTGATGTTCACGTCCGGAACAACAGCCAGGCCGTCGCGTGTGAAACCGATTTCAGAAACGTCTGATCCCCAGGAGAAAGTGTAGCCTTTGTCGATCGCTTTGTCGAGTACATCCATCAATTCATCCAACGGAAGATTGTATGACATTTCGCCGATCCAGTTATCTTCTACTTCCAGAGCGAATTGAGTATAGAACGGATGGTGGGTGAAAGAAGTCAGGCTGACATAATCGTCCATATTCAGCCCACAGGCATCTGTTGCGAAAGTCATCGGAGTATATTCTTTTCCTTGCCAGGTGAATTTTTCCGGTTTTTCGCCCAGATAAGCATTCAGTATACCGTCATAACCTCTTAACCACGCAGTGCTTAATTTTTTGTTAGGATTGCTGACAACAGCGTCCAGATAACCTTTCAGGATAGCATCCAATTCGCCGTGTACATGTACCTCTTCGCCGTAGTTCAGGCCGCTGTATAAAGACAACGGAACAATACCGTAGTTCCGGATTGCCCAGGTCACATCGGCAGAAGCACCTCCCTGTCCGAAGTTTACATGGCCGTTCATCCGTACATATTTATCTCCTTTGGCATGATAGGTGTTCCATACGACATACATCGGAGACAGGCTGAGCGAATCTTTGCCCATACGCATGATTTCAGATTCCAAAAAAGAAATAGTCGACCAGGACCAACAGGTTCCGGCACGATCCTGCGATTTAACACTTGTTGTCGGAAGGCGTTTGATATCCGTAAATTTGTAACCTTCCTGATCATTCTTTTGTTCCTGGGCATTCACAGTCACTGCACAAGCTAACAGTAAGCCCAAGGTGAAACAGGTAAATTTTCTCATGTTTGTAAATAGTTATTGATATAAAAAAAATCTAACGTTTGCGATGCTGCCAAAGGTAATCAATTGAAAATTTAAAAATAAGTCTCAGCACGGAAATGCCGAAGTTTTAAGAAAAAAATAACACTTTACATTTCGTTGCTTTCCTTTTGGATCTTTTTCCATAAACAGATCTTTCCCCAAAAGTGATATTTCCGGTTACAAATCCAGATGAAGATCACACCGGCGACAAGCATCGTCAGCGTGTCGAAATGCGAAGCTGTCGGATGCAGGTCTTTGAAAAGGGCGTGGGTTTGCAGGGTAGAAGAATCGGAGGTTATGGTGATGGCTGCTATAATATTATTGGCCATATGCAATCCCAGGGATAATTCCATTCCGTCGTCTTTCACCGCTACAAAGCCCAGGATCAATCCCATCAGGATGTATTGGGGAAGGGCCACCCACATGCCGAATTCTTCGACTTCGGGGTTGGCACCGTGCAGGATGCCGAACAGGACACCCGTGATAACGACAGCTACCCAGCGGTATTTGAAGAGCAGGGCCGACCACTGCATGAGGTACCCCCGGAAAAGCAACTCCTCAAAAGAGGTCTGAAAAGGAAAAAGGAGTAGCGAGATAACGACCAGAATCAGGAAATGAACCGGTTCGAATTGAAATACCAGATGGGAGGTATCCCCGAAAAGGAAAGGGAGGGCCAGGGTGATCAGGGATAAAATACCCCAGACAGCAGCACCGAAAAAAATCCTGCCCCAATCTATCCGTTGCCGGCCGGTTACGATATCTGCCGTTTTTTTATGATGGATATATTTAACACAAAATAAGATGGTGAAGAAACCTACGGCAAAACTGAGTAAGGTTAAAGCCAACCCTGTATTCGTACTTGTGGCTGCCGATATATCCCCTCCTTGCAAGATGGAAGGGTCTTCCATAATCATATATCCCACCAAGGGAAGACTGCCGATTTGTGTTGCAGTGAAAATAATCAGTAACGAAAAAATGTAGAAATACCATTGATTTCGGCCGGAGTAAACTTTTTCTAGGAACATCGGTAAAAAATTAAAAATTAAAAGTTGAAGAGCAAATGCCTCATTTTAGCATTTGCTCGAGTGAATATTCGTCGGATATCAACACTTGCCGGGCTTTGCTTCCTTCGAAGGGACCGACGATGCCGGCTGCCTCGAGTTGGTCCATGATACGGCCGGCCCGGTTGTAGCCGATAGAAAACCGCCGCTGGATGGAAGAGGTGGAACCCTGTTGGGTGCTGACTACGAGCCGGGCTGCTTCTTCGAACAACGGATCGCGTGATCCCGGGTCGATGTCGTTGAGGCCGTTCCCTTCGTTTTCAGGTACATATTCCGGTAGGGCAAAAGCACTCGGATATGACTGTTGGCTGGCAATATGGTGGGTGATCGCATCTACTTCGGGAGTATCCACAAAAGCACATTGCACCCGTGTCATCTCACTACCTACCGATATCAGCATATCACCACGTCCGATCAGCTGGTTGGCACCCGGTGAATCCAGGATTGTCCGGGAGTCGATCATGGAAGCTACCTTAAAAGCGATTCGGGCCGGGAAGTTGGCTTTGATCACCCCGGTGATGATATTCGTAGAAGGCCGCTGGGTAGCGATGATCATGTGAATACCTACAGCACGTGCCAGCTGGGCGATCCGGGCGATCGGGGTTTCTACTTCCTTACCGGCAGTCATGATCAGGTCGGCGAATTCATCCACAACCACCACGATATAGGGAAGGTATTTGTGTCCATTATTGGGGTTCAGTTGTCTTTTGATGAATTTTTCATTATATTCTTTAATGTTTCTTACCTGTGCCATTTTGAGCAGGTCGTAACGGCTGTCCATTTCAATACACAGGGAGTTGAGCGTATTGACTACTTTAGCGGTCTCGGTGATGATCGCTTCTTCTTCATCCGGCAATTTGGCCAGGAAATGTTTTTCTATGATAGAATAGATACTGAGCTCTACTTTTTTAGGATCGACCATCACAAACTTCAGTTGGGACGGGTGTTTCTTGTAAAGCAGTGAAGTGATGATCGCATTCAATCCGACCGATTTACCTTGTCCGGTAGCTCCGGCAACCAAAAGGTGGGGCATCTTTGTCAGATCGAAAGTATACGTCTCGTTAGAGATGGTTCTGCCCAAAGCTACCGGCAAAGCGTATTTGGATTCCTGGAATTTCTTGGAAGCGATGATTCCGCGCATGGAGACTACCTCCGGATTTTGGTTCGGCACTTCGATACCGATCGTTCCTGCTCCGGGAATGGGGGCGATGATCCGGATGCCCAAAGCAGAAAGGCTAAGCGCTATGTCGTCCTCAAGGTTTTTGATTTTGGAAATCTTGACACCCGGAGCCGGTACGATCTCATACAAGGTGACGGTCGGACCGATGGTTGCTTTGATCTTGGTGATTTCGATTTTGTAATTACGCAACGTTTCTACAATCCTGTTTTTGTTGGCATCCAAC
Organism: Odoribacter sp. N15.MGS-14; assembly: GCF_000980245.1. Taxonomy (NCBI): domain Bacteria; kingdom Pseudomonadati; phylum Bacteroidota; class Bacteroidia; order Bacteroidales; family Odoribacteraceae; genus Odoribacter; species Odoribacter sp. N15.MGS-14. The sequence goes on along the minus strand of NZ_LARE01000002.1, from coordinate 28,351 downwards.
TCTTCCTGGGTGACTTTCGGATTACCGGAGGAATGCTCTTCGAGGAGTTCTAAACCGGGATATTGGTAATTGGACAGGTCGAGGGTCGGATCGTAATCTTCGGTCGGCTGGTTCTTATCGACGGTTTCTTCCTGATCCTTATTGCTGATGGTCAAGGTGATGTCCTGATCGTTTCCGGCCGGTAAGTCGGTATCTCCTTCTTCTTCATCATCGGTAGACGATTTTGCTCGGTCATCCGATAAATCCGATAGTTCCTGGCTGAATTCGAAATTGTTGATAGAAGCGGACATGCGGTCGAAACCTTGTTGCAAGGTGATTGCTTCCGGATTTTGATCCGTTGTTTCTTTCGGTGCTAACAAACGCTCCGGTTGATTGGAAAAATCGGTATCCTCCGGTTGGAACGTACCGTCGTTGTCGTGGGGAAAATCCTCTTGTTCTTCGTCTGCGTTCTCCTTGTCGGAATCGCTTGTTGTATCTTCGTCTTCGGGATCTTGTTGTGCGTCGGCTTGCCGTTGTGCTTCTTCACGGGCAGCTGCAGCACGGGCTTCCCGTTCGGCTAGTGCGGCCAGTGCCTTTTCCTGGTGACGGCGGATTTGTTCTTTGATATAATCGACACATTTATAGAAAGTCCGTTCGAATCCGAAAAACAGAATGGCGATAAAAGTGAGGATCAGAATCAGCATAGTCCCGATACGTCCTACCAATGAGTTCAACCAGACGCTGACAAAATGTCCATGGCCTCCCCCCGGGAATAGGTAGCCTGTGCCGACTTCGAAAAGATTGGAAATACTCTCCGAGAGAAAACCCAGGAATAAAGAGATCCAAAGAATAATACACATACCGATGAATAACCTGCGGCTGAAGTTTTTTACTTTGATACTCCCCAGACGGAAACTGCATAATAATAAAAGATAGCAAAGAATGAAAGAAGATATACCGAACCACCGGTTGATCAATAGGTCCGAAATCCAGGCTCCGATCTTTCCGGCAGGATTACTGACTTCGATTTCCGGATTGGTAATGATTTTCCCCCAGGGACCATCGACCAGACTTTGATCGATACCTCCCGAAAAGAAGAAACCGATCAGGGCGAAGAGAATATACAACGATACCAAAGCCAACGCAATTCCCAGAAGGATACGTGTCCGTTGTTCTTTTAAAAATTCCGGTAGCAAAGAAACCTGTTTTTTCTCCGTTTTGGAGGAAACAGGTTTATGTTTTATTTTTTTCATCTTTACAATTTTTCAGCCTACGAAGGTACGAAAAATTGAAAATTTATCTTGCTTTTACTGATACAAAAATCGTTTAATACTCCGTTTCGGGGTTTTCTCGAACTCTTCGTTATAGAGCTTGTAAGTATTCAGCTGGCTGTAAGCCGGGAGCTGTTGGTTGATTTCTTTCAGGTTGGCGGTCATCAGTTCGTCCAGTTTCTCATCGGTAATTTTTTCTTCGTTTACCAGATCGAAATCGGGGTAGATCAGGGCTACGAGTTTTCCTTCTTTTTCGATAACGATGGATTCGCTGATATAGGGCATGTTGTTGAGTTTATCCTCGATTTCTTCAGGATAAATGTTCTGACCGTTTGAGCTGAGGATCATGTTTTTACATCGTCCTTTGATAAACAGGTAGCCGTCTTGGTCGATGATTCCCATATCTCCGGTATGTAGCCAGCCGTCCCGGTCGATGGCGGCAGCCGTAGCTTCCGGATTTTTGTAGTAACCGGTCATCACACAAATCCCTTTAGCCAGGATTTCCCCTACGATATGTTGGGGATCGCCGGAGTCGATCCGAAGTTCGACACGAGGCACTGCCTTGCCACAGGAGCTCTGACGGAAAGTTTTCCAGTTGTCGTAAGTGAGCAGAGGACCACATTCGGTCATGCCGTATCCCACCGTGTAAGGAAAACGAATCGAGCGGAGAAAGAGCTCTACTTCCTTGTTCAGGGCTGCTCCTCCGATGATTAATTCTTTGAATTTTCCTCCGAAGGCGTCGATGACCTTTTGCCGGATGCTTTCCCTGATTTTATCGTTGATGATCGGTATGTTCATCAGTAATTTCATATGCGGTTTCTCGATGGTCGGGAAAACTTTCTTCTTGATGATCTTTTCAATAACCAGGGGAACCGTAATGATCAGATCGGGCTTTACCGTGGCGAAAGCATCTGCTATGATTTTCGGTGACGGGGTACGGGATAAAAAATGGATGTGGGTCCCGTTGACAAATTGGTAAATAAATTCAAAAGCCAGGCCGTACATATGAGCCATCGGGAGCATACATACGATTTGTTCACCCGGATTGATCCCGTAGGTATCGATGGCAAATTGCAGGTTGGTCCACAAGCTACGGTAAGGCAGCATCACTCCTTTGGAAGAACTGGTGGTGCCCGAGGTATAATTGATCACGGCCAGCTGGTCGGGCGTATCGTATTCGTAATGAACATCTTCGGCACGGAAACGATCGGGGAATTTTTTTCCGAACAGTTCGTTTAATCTGGCTCTGGCTTCGGTCAGTTGCTTACTATTCGAGGTGCGGAGCGAGTAATCTTCGATCCGGAGTACGCCGTCGAGGTCGGGCATAGCCGATTCGTCGAGATTTTCCCAGACCACATCTCCGGCAAAGAGCAAACGGGCTTCCGAATGGTTCACGATGTGATGGACATTATCGGGTTTAAACTCGTTGAGTATGGGTACAGCTACAGCTCCGTAAGAAAGTGTGGCCAGAAAAGCGATACCCCAACTGCTGGTATTCCGGCTGCAAAGAGCGATCTTATCCCCTTTACGGATTCCGCAATGTTCGAAAAGAAGGTGTAATTTCTCGATTTTACGGGCTACATCTTTGTAAGAACTGGTAGCTCCCTTAAAGTCGGTCAAGGCAGGCAGATCCCAATGATCTTTAATGCTCTGTTCAATATATTTTATAAAATTTTCTTCCATAATCATGGGTTTATTTGAACAAAGATAGAATTTTAGGTATTAAACCGGAAACGTTGGAAGAAAAAAATGAGTCCGTATTTTTCTATTTTATTGATACAGATAACGTTTTATACTTCGTTTTGGCGTTTTCTCGAATTCGGTTTCCTGGATTTTTAAACGGGCAACCTGGCTGTACATCGGCAGCATATGGTTGAGGAGTTTACGGTTTTCGTCCATTTTAGTTTTAAGCTGCTCAGGGCTGATCTTTTCTTTTTTCACTACTTCATAATCCGGATAGACGAGGGCGATTAATTTACCGTCCTTTTCAATGACCAGCGATTCGGAAACATAGGGTAGGGCATTCAGCCGGTCCTCGATTTCTTCGGGATAAATATTTTGTCCGCTGGGACCCAGGATCATGTTCTTACTTCTGCCTTTGATAAAGAGATAACCCTCACTGTCGATAATTCCCAGGTCGCCGGTATGCAACCAGCCGTCTTCGTCGATAGCGGACGAAGTGGCTTCGTGGTTTTTATAATAGCCGTCCATGACATTCGCTCCCCGCACTAATATTTCTCCGACGATATTTTCGGGGTCGGAGGAGTTGATGGCAATTTCCATCCGGTCGACAGCTTTACCGCATGAACCGGCTTTGAAGGTGTGCCAGTCGTCATAAGAAATGGCCGGACCGCATTCGGTCATACCGTAACCGACGGTGTAAGGAAATTGTACGGAAGAAAGGAATTTCTCTACTTCGAAATTTAATGCTGCGCCTCCGATAGCGATCAGTTTGAAACGTCCCCCGAAAGCATTGACGATTTTATCCCGGATCGACAGCCTTAATCTGCGGTTCAGATAGGGGATTTTCAGGAATAGCTTGATATGAAATTTTTCCAGTTGTGGCAGTACCCGGTGTTTGATGATTTTCTCGATAATCAAGGGTACGGCAACGATCAGGTTGGGACGGACAGCCGAAAATATTTCGTTAATGATTTTCGGGGCCGGAGTTTTGGAGATAAAATAAACGTGTGTACCACTGGCAAAGGGATAGATCAGTTCGAAGGCCAGACCGTACATATGAGCCATGGTCAGTATGGAGACCAGCCGTTCGCCCGGATTGTAGCCCATTTTGTCCAGGGCATACTTCAGGTTCGACCACATACTGCGGTAAGACAACATCACTCCTTTCGAAGCGCTGGTTGTACCGGAAGTATAATTGATCATGGCCAGCTGGTCAGGTTGATCCGGCTCGTAATGGATATCTTCCGGACGCAGGGCGGCGGGGTATTTTTGCCTGAATAACTCTTCCCAATGTCCGTGAGCTTTTGCCAGTGCCGGATTGGTATTATAGAAAAGAGAATAGTCCTCCATCTTGATGACGGTTTCCGGTTTCGGCATTTCTTCTTTTTGCAGTTCTTCCCAGATGGGAATACCGGCAAATAGAATCCGGGCTTCCGAATGGTTGACGATATGGCGGATATTGTCGGCTTTGAATTCGTGTAAAATAGGTACTGCTACTGCTCCATACGAAAGGATTGCCAGAAAAGCGATTCCCCAGTTGGTCTGATTCCGGCTGCAAAGAGCGATTTTATCTCCCCGGCGGATTCCGCTTTCTTCGAATAACAGGTGCAAACGGGCAATATGGTGGGCTACATCTCCGAAGGTATGGGTTTGGCCCTGGTAGTCGGTTAAGGCCGGTTCTTCCCAATGGATTCGGATACTATGTTCTATATAGTATAAAAAATTCTCTTCCATCTTGTTATAGATTGATGAGAAAACGCATCTCAGGTCCGGGTGGAATGTGCTTCAGCACGGTCGTGTTTAATTTCGTCCATAATTCCACCGTTGAGGGGGCTCGAGGTGCGTTCTCTGTGTATGTATACTGAATAGGGAAAAGAAGGTTACAAAAAAGAGGTAAAAGGTAGAAAGTAAAAAGTATAAAGTTAAATATTGTGAGAAGTCGAAACTAAAAAACGACGGTGGGCGTAGTTATTGACGAGTGAATGCAAAAAGCTCATTATTATTACGTTACAATAATTTAACTTTATTATTATGAAAACAGAAAATCCAAACACTCCAATTTTCGGAACACCTGAAGAAGCCCGTGTAGCTCCTAAGTTTGAAATGCCTAAAACCTCTATGCCGGGAGAGGTGGCTTATCAGTTGGTACACGATGAAGCGATGATGGATGGAAATGCCCGATTGAATCTGGCCACTTTCGTTACCACTTGGATGGACGACTATGCCCGCCGGGTGATGACCGAAAATATGGACAAAAACATGATCGATAAAACCGAGTATCCGCAAACTGCCGAGATAGAAAGACGTTGTGTGAACATTATCGCTAAATTGTGGCATTCACCCGAACCTCCCTATTGCACCGGTACCAGTACCGTCGGTTCATCCGAAGCTTGTATGCTGGGAGGTATTGCTGCCCTGAAACGCTGGCAAAAACGTCGTCGTGCCAAAGGTTTGCCTACCAATAAACCTAATTTTATCATTTCCACCTGTATGCAGGTCGTTTGGGAAAAATTTGCCATCTATTGGGACGTTGAAATGAGAATGGTTCCCGTGACGATGGAAAAAATTACCATGGATCCGCAGGATGTGGTCGGTATGTGTGATGAAAATACCATTTGTGTCGTTCCGATTCAGGGGGTTACGATCACCGGATTGAATGATAATGTAAAAGAGATCAACGATGCCCTGGATAAACTGAACGCAGAAAAAGGATGGGAAATATGTATTCATGTGGATGCTGCTACCGGTGGTTTTATCCATCCGTTTATCGATCCGGATACCGTTTGGGATTTCCGTTTGAAATGGGTGTTATCTATCAGTGTTTCCGGCCATAAGTTCGGATTGGTATATCCGGGTGTCGGTTGGGTGGTTTGGAAAGATAAACAATATCTGCCCGAAGAGATGAACTTTGCCGTGAACTATCTGGGTGCCAACATTCCGAGTATTTCTATTAACTTCTCCCGTCCGGGCAATCAGGTATTGGCACAATACTACCAGTTCCTGCGTTTAGGTATGGAAGGTTACCGGCAGATCCAGCAGAATTGTATCGATGTATGTCTCTATCTGAAACAACAGTTAAAAGAGATGGGGATCTTTGAATTTTTCAGTGACGATATGCCTAATCCGTTGTTTATCTGGAAACTGAAAAATGATTCTTCCCGGAAATGGACGTTATATGACCTTTCGGATGCTTTGCATGCCCAGGGATGGCAGGTACCGGCTTATACCATGCCGAAGAATATGGAAGATGTCGTGATCATGCGTGTCGTTGTACGGCAGGGAACCGGTAAAGACCTGGCCGATCTATTGGTGAAAGATATTAAAACCAATATTGCCCAGTTGAATCAATTGCAGGAACCGACTAATAGCGCTATTTTGTGGAATAAGAGAGAACCACAAAAGCCCAGAGGATTTAATCACTCCAGATAATCTCTTTTAGAGAAAAGAAGGAGCTGGTCCCCAATGGGACCGGTGTTCCTTTCAAGAATGGATAGGCGTAAAAGGAATCGACAAAATTAGAATGATCGGTACGAATGGATCAGAGCCGCAGATTCGCCGGTCAAAATTCTGAAAGAATTCGCTAACCCAATTTGTAAACCGCTAATCTATCTGAAAAACTTTGCAGACAGATTAGCGGTTTTTATTTATTCTGTCACACAAGAAAGATTCAGATATTCAAACCAGTTGATATTGGTTTTACTTAGAAGGTAAATTGGGGATAAGCCTAATAAAAAGTACCATAAAAAGCTCCGTTTGCTTTCCATCTGGATGCGGGAATGAATAAGGATATGATGAAATTCAATTATCAGGCCGAAAGAATTCATATCGATACCGTTTATCCGAAATGTAAGAGTCGGGCTGCTTACCGAGGAAAAGAGGATAAAGATTGGTATTTGTATCCGGCAAAGTTTGCAGGTAATTAATTTGGGGGATTACGACTTTAGATAAATCGATTGTTTGCATCTTTCGTGTAATTCCGGGAAAAACTCCCGGAATATTTTTTGTAATCGTTCTCCGTGCTCCTGCATAAATAGCGGCGTTTGGGCAGGATCGATCTGCAATCCCCGGTAGCGGGTCATGATTTCCAGGGATTGCTGGATTCCCGTTAGGGAGGCATAACGGCACAATCGGTCAGTCAGGATGAAATGCCATATGAACCCCTGAAAACGTTCCGGCAGGTGGCGGTAGTTCCAGGCTAAGGCGGTATAAAACCTCCGGCTGAACCGTTTGAGGGGAAGACCGGCATAGTCCTGAAACCGGCTGGCCAGGAAATAATCGAACAAGATGTCGTTCACTACAGCCGAATAACGCCCGAAAGTTTCCCGGCCTATCCCTACGGCTTCCCGGACCAACGGATGCCGGTCCGAGAAAGCATCGATTTCGCGGTGTAACAAAATTCCTTGCTGGAATTTCCGGGGATATTGTTTATACCCGTCCCCTTTGACCCCATCCCCGATAAAATTACCGATCTGAATACAACGGTCATTACCCGAAAGGAAAATGTGGGCGAGATAGTTCATAATTCGTTCAGCTTATTTGTAAAGGACAAATTTGCACATTATAAACGATACTACCAAAGCCCCTTTGCGGGTTAAAAGCTGAAAAGATCGTTCAAGGCCTCACTCATAGAAGGATGCGTATAGATCTGATCCCGGAGCGACGAATAGTCTAGTCCGGCTTTCATGGCCAGGGCCACATTGTTGATCACTTCGCCCGAATCGATACAAAACAGGGTACATCCCAGAATTTTTCCGTTTTTGGCATTTACGACAGATTTCAATACCCCGTTGGTATTACCTGATACCCGCGCTCGGGGGATGGCCTCGACCGGAATGGTTTTGGTCATCACTTCGTATCCTTTGGCGATAGCTTCTTGTTCTGTCAAACCGATGCGGGATAGAGGTGGATCGATAAATACCGTATATACGACAGGTTCCCGGTCGACAATGGTCCGGCTGCCTTTACCGAACAGTTGATCCCGGATAATCCTGTAATCGTCCTGGGAAATATAGGTGAATTGTTTCCCTCCGCTGACATCTCCCAACGCCCAGATATCCGATGCGGTTGTTTGCAGATATTCGTTTACGATGATCGCTCCATGTTCGTTTAAATGTATTCCGGCCACTCCCGGATCGAGGCTTTCGGTGTTGGGCTGACGGCCTGTCGCTACCAGAACAGCGTTGGCAAAGAGGCTGTGTTGGGGTTTATCGGTCGTATCCCGATAGGTCACTACGGTCTCTTCGTCGGTATCCTGGATCGATTGCATTTCTATACTGAAATGAAATTCTATTCCTTGGTTTTCCATTACTTTCCGTACAGCTTCGGCAATGGTTCTGTCTTCGCGGGATAAAAATTCCGTTGTGTTTTCCAATACGATTACCTTACTTCCGAAAGCCGCAAACATAGAAGCGAATTCCAACCCGATGTATCCTCCTCCGATGATGACCAGGGTTTCCGGTAGCAGGTCCAGTTCCAGGAGTGAGGTACTGGTATATACCCGTCGGCTTTCCCGGATACCTGATATCGGCGGGATCACCGGAAGAGCTCCGGTATCGATAAAGATCCGTTTCCCCTCGATCTCCAGACGGTCTGTTTCGGTGGTCACCTCTATTTTACGGGATGAGCGGAATGAGGCGACTCCTGTATATACCGTTATATTCGGATGGTCGTTGAGCCGGTCGAAATTTAATTTTCGTAAAGCGGCGATAATTTCGTTTTTCTTTATGATAGCTTTCCGATAAGCTGCTGCCTTTTCTTCAAAAGAAGCCAGATTCAGTTCCTTTATCATTTGGGCCTGATGGATCAATGCTTTGGTCGGAATACAGGCGATATTGATGCAGGAGCCTCCGTACATCGCAGCCGAACGTTCGATTATGGCTACTTGCTGTCCCCGGTTAGCTAAATCAGCAGCCAGTAGTTTACCCCCTTTTCCAAATCCGATAATGATTGCGTCAAAATGTTCCATAAAATGGGTGATTGATTAAAATTTACAGAAATCTCCACTACTTACGAAAATCAAAGGTGAATTGTTTGATTACTCCTTAGAACATCCCTTCCGCGATTATCGTATACAGCAGACAAACGATCACATAAAAATGAAAAATATGAAAACCAGATTGATTCTTTTTATTTTGTTATTCATCAGTGGCTTTGCAATAGCCGGTTGTAAACAACAAAACCAGTATCGTCCCGATGCGAAAATCGTTGCGGCATTTAATAACAAATATCCTCAGGCCGATAAAGTAGAGTGGGAACAAAAGCAGGGGTATTATGTCGCAGAATTCCGGGAAGACGGTATCGAACACGAGGCTTGGTTCGACGGAACCGGTAAATGGGTGATGACGGAAAGTAATCTGAGGTATAGTTCCCTGCCACAGGCCATCCGCGAACAATTCGAGAAAAGTGTTTACAGTACCTGGAAAAAGGACGATATCGACAAGATCGAACGGGCTGGAATGGAAGCAGTGTATATCATCGAACTCGAAAAAGAAGGATTGGATACCGACCTGTATTATGTCGGTAACGGCAATCTGATCAAAACCGTGAATGAAGTGTCTAAAGAGAAACGGAGTTCTTATATGCCTGTCGCTTCGGATATCCAGACTTGGATCAAACAAAAATATCCGGATGCTACCATCATTGAAATGGATAATGAAAAAGGTAAATTGGAAGTGGACATCCTGGATGGAGGAAAAGCTAAAGAATTGATTTTTCAGGGAAACGATTGGTTGTCGACTTCCTGGGAAGTGAGCAAGGCCGAAGTTCCTTCGGTAGTAATGGAAACTTTCCGGCATTCGAATTTTGGAAAATACCGCATCGACGATATTCATTTTTATGAGACGCCGAACAATTCGTATTACTATTTCGATCTGGAACAAGGAAATTCTGAAGTACATCTGTCTATCGATCCTACCGGAAATATCCTACAGTGATCCGATTTATCGGGACGATGAAGGTTAATTTATAAAGTCTGTAAAGTTTATGAAGTCCGAAGAATCCGATGACTATATAAACTTTACAGACTTTATAACTCTGAATTTAATTGGAATAAGGGTCCCGCTTTACGCATGTGTGTGTGTATGTGTGTATGTATGTAAGAAATGCATAAGTAGAATTTATCGTGTGAAATATCATAAAGAGTGTATGAATCGATTTCACCTGATTAGAAGATAATTCCGCGGGACCCTGTCTTTTTATGCAGCCTGTTTCTCTTATATCTGGTCAATTCCCGGCGACGTCACCGGAAGAATCTTTTACGTCCAAAACATTCAAAGATCTTGAATACTAATGATGTAGAAAAATGGAAAAAGTTACTTTTTGAGGAAATTTATTTATCGAAAAGTCCGTTACCGGCTAATTTAATCGGACGTTTATTTTCTTCTCAAAACAAACAAATATTTCCTTTTTTTAACATTATTAAGTAACTCTTATTCAGTCAATAAAGTATTTTGGTTTTGTGACCTATCCCTTTTTACATCTAACTATTTAAACGTCCATTTTTTATTGCAAGGAACTGTTTGAAACAGTACTTGATAGCGATGACAAAAATAGTTTATTTTTTATTATTCGCCAAATAAATTTGTTGATTTCAATTATTTTCTCTTGAAAGGCTTTTTGAAAGCCGGCCGCTCTATTTTTGTTTCTATTTAATTTATCTGAGTTTGTTAATGATATTTTTTGTATTTATTATTGTCGACAACACTAGGTTGATTGGACGGTTGGGAACAAATTTTCCTGTACCGGTGGAGGTATTTCCTGTTGCTCTGGGTCGAGCAGGAAATAAGAAAATTAGGGGCTACGGAAATTATGCTCCGGCTGGCAAAAGGGAAAGACGGACCGGTGGTGACAGAAAACATAATCTGGTTCTGGATGTTCGTTTCCGGGACATCGGTCCCGCATCGGAAAAAGATCACCGGTGTCGTGGAGAGTGGGGGGATATCGGTCCGAAGTGGTAGTTGCTGGGTGAGAGTAGGTGGAAATAAACTTTTCTGGGATGATTACGTACAATAAATTCGATGAGATCGTTCATTTGTAAACTTGTATATTGGATTATGTTGAAGTTGTACGTATTTATTTTATGGGCTTTATTGCCGTTACTGACTATGGGAAAGGGAATTCTGATTCAAAATGTCGTGATTTTCGACGGGAAAAGTGAAAAGACCGTCACGGGAAATGTATGGATCGAGGACAATGTGATCCGGAAAGTATCGGCCGAACCGATTGTTGCCGGAGCAGAAGTAGAAGTGATCGATGGGCGGGGAAAATTTCTGATGCCCGGATTGATCGATGCACATTGGCATGCTTATCTGGCTGCTAATACGATGGTCGATTTGTTGACCGCTCATGCTTCTTATACACAGCTGAGAGCCGGAGAGGAAGCCGGGAAGACTCTTTTGCGGGGTTTTACGACGATCCGGGATGCGGGGGGACCGGTATTCGGACTGAAAAGGGCGATCGATGAGGGAACACTGCCGGGACCGCGTATTTATCCTAGTGGGGCGATTATTTCCGAAACAGGCGGACATGCCGATTTTCGTATGGTATACGATATCCCTGAGCCTTTCGATTGTTGCGGCCTGACTCATACCGAGAAAATCGGGGCTGCTATCATCGCCGACGGGGTGGATGCCGTGATCGTCGCTTCGCGGAATAACCTGCGTCTGGGTGCGAGTCAGATCAAGCTGATGGCAGGCGGAGGGGTCTCTTCGTTGTATGACCAGCTGGAAGATGTGCAGTATTTCGAAGATGAACTGCATGCGGCGGTAATGGCCGCCGAGGATGCGGGTACTTATGTGATGGTGCATGTCTATGTGCCGGAGGCGATCCGCAGGGCTATCCGGGCTGGGGTGAAAAGTATCGAACACGGTCAACTGATCGATGAACCGACGATGAAACTGATTGCAGAGAAAGGCGTGTGGTTGTCGATGCAACCCTTTATCGGAGAAGGAAATAATCATTATACCAATCCTGTACAGCAGGCGAAACACGAACTGGTGGTACAAGGCACCGACCGGGCCTATCAGCTGGCGAAGAAATACGGGGTGAAGCTGGCATGGGGTACCGACTTGCTTTTCAGTCCGGCCAATGCACGGAATCAAAACCTGAATATCGAAAAGATGACCCGCTGGTTTTCCAACTTTGAAATCCTGAAGATGATCACTCACGATAATGCCGAACTGTTGGCTCTGTCCGGCCGCCGTAATCCTTATCCCGGTAAACTGGGGGTGATCGAAGAGGGGGCTCTGGCCGATCTGATTGTGGTGGATGGAAATGCACTCGAAGATATAAAAGTGCTGACCGATCCTGGCAAGAATATGCTGTTGATCATGAAAGACGGCAAAATATATAAAAACGATTTATAATATCCGCTACCCCAGAGCCTTTTAGACCGGGATTTTTCCCCGGTTATCGATTAAACACTGCTTTGTATATTTGGAAAAAACAGAGCAGTGGTTAATCGATAACCGGGAGATTTATGTGTGTAGACGATACAGATAATCGGGGTATCCGGGTAGTTTTGTCTTCTACATTTCAGGATATGAAGGCAGAAAGAAATTATCTTGTAGAGAAGATATAATTGGGGGGCATAAAATTGGATTTATGTTAGGGGATAACGCAAGAACAGACTGGCAACGGTAAGGGAATCGAAATTTACTTGTACGGGATTGAATATTCCCGCCCTTTGGGGCGAACGGTATGTATTTCCACTCCGGAAAAGAGAGGGCGTGCGATATGTTTTCTATGTGCAGAGTCTGGAAGTATAAGTCTACAACTCTATCATGTTTTGGGGATGATTCTTTGTCGTCTTCAGACATTCAATCTAACCTTGCAGTTAATGAAAAAACGTATGGAGTTATCAGTACCAGATTCTGATTTACGATAGCATGAAGATCGTAGTGAAAGAGTCCGGTATTCCGGTTATACATGTCTGTCACAAATGAGGATTCGAATACATTTTCTGATAATTTTTGTTCGATATAGTTGTTTGTTACTGTAATTATTTATTATATTTAAGGCATAAATATGAATTATTATTATGCGTTTGAAATTGGTACTTAAAATTGTGGAAGGAACCGTTTTACCTTGTAATTATATGTATGAATTGTCAAGTTGTTTGTACAAGGTATTGAATGAAGGTAATCCGGTTTTTACTGCCTGGCTACATGATAAAGGATATTGTAAGGAAAAGAAAGCATTTAAATTATTTACCTTTTCGAATTTCTATTTTCCGTGTTTCAGAATCGAGGGGGATCGGATTTTTGTTTTGGCGGATACGGCCCAGTTGATTGTGTCGTTCTATCCGATAGAAGCAATTGATGCTTTTGTAATGGGTCTGTTTAAGAACAGGCAATTGGAGGTTGGTGACCGGAAATCAAGGGTCCGCTTTGAAGTCTTTAACTTAGAGCGGCAGGCTGAGCCGGAATTCACTTCCCGGATGTCTTTTAAAACTTTATCGCCTATGTTTATTGAAGAGCAATTACCGGAAACCCGGAAAGCGATACATCTTTCACCGGGGAATCCGAAGTTTGCAGAATTGTTGCATTTGAATCTGCTGGATAAATACAGGGTGTTTTATGGACAGGACCCCGATCCGTCCTGGCCTCTGACCCGTTTGCATTTGTTGTCTGAGCCCAAGCCTAAAACAATTGTGCTGAAGGTAGGTACTCCGGAGGAAACCAGAATGAAAGGATATACTTTCCGCTTTGAGCTGGAAGGACAGCCGGAATTATTGCGCCTGGGTTACGAAGGTGGTTTCGGACGATTGAACAGCCAGGGATTCGGTTGTGTGGAAGTGTTGAAACAGTGATAATAAGTTTAGTGTGTGTGGTGTTTGAGTTTTTATTCTGTTGTAAACGGGAAAACAAAACTTTTAACTCCTTGTTTGGGTATCCAGGTTGTTTTGGGTGAATTTGTAATAGTAGTGGGATAGAATTGAAATAACCCGCCGATGTCCATCGGGATACCGTAGGTACTTATTTTAATTGACCTAAGTAGATTTTTACAGAATGAAAATAAAACAATAATATGCTTCAGGAAATTAATAACTTTATGAATAGTTTGCCTGCTGAGTTAAAGCAGGCGGGGCTGAAGCCTAAAGAAGGACTGCATGTTTTGCTGAAAATCCAGGAAAAGGAGGGAACTCATTTTATGGACGAACAGTCTGTCTGCCGGGTTTGTCTGACCCGGAAAGCGACAGAATTCGATTATCCTTTTTTACAGCATTGTGCTGAGCTGGCTCAGGTGGGATGGTGTGTGAATACCAATAAATGTTTCGATCTTCCGGCTAAGGGGCTGCATTCCTGTTCTCCTTATTGCATTGCCTTGAAACGGGAATCTCTGGAAGGAGGAGGAAAATATGCGAAAGATAAGACTAAAATCTACGACCGTATCGATACTTATTTTGCTAATGCTTTATCCTACGTCGAAGAGGATAGCGAGAAAGAAAGAATAAGGGTTTTTCAGCATTTTATCAACTCCAAAGAGAAACTGAATGCTTTATTTGCCTGTTTTCAGTCAGAGGTTGATGAAGTCAAGGATAAGGAGTACATTATTCTTTATTTGGAGGAGGAGATGGAAAAATATCGCCGGGTTCATGAAAAATATTTGTCGGACAAATTATTCAATACTAATGAATACAATATTTCGGTAGAAAATCAACTCTATGGGACCAGCGATTTCCTGAATGGATTTCCAACTAAAAAGCCTTTTTTATCCCATCAGTCGGCTGTTTTCGATATTGCCGGGCGGATTACCGGAGAGATGGCTGGAAATCTCCATGATTTTCAGGAAATCATGCGCCGGAATGTTTTACCCCGTCCTTTGCCGTTGTTTGTTTACCGGGAAGAGTTGCAGACCGAAATGCTTGCGGTTTTCCCCCAGTATTTGGCGGATGGCAAGAGGATCGGTTATCAGGAGATCATACGGGAGCTTTATAAAAATCATCAGGACGATATCGGTGATTATTATTTATTGTATTACTATGGCGATACGGTTTGTGATTTCGATTTTGTTTCCCGTTTCCGCTATCGTTTGCAGAGTGGGGATAAAGAAGGTTGGATGGTAAAAGATCATTTTCAGATCGGTTTTACGGAGAAAATAAGCCATGTATTTGAGTTGGAGGAAAAAGTGTTACGCGAAATATTTAATAACTCGTTGATTACACGAACGAAAGCCGGAGATACACAACGTAAATATTTCGATGAATTAGAACCGAAATACTGTAAATCGGAAAATAACTATTTATTGGTATTGAAGTATCGGCAAGCTTTTTATGATTATATCTATAAATCCAGATTACAGGCTGTTACCCGTCCTATGTTCGATCATATTTTATTGACCGGTATTTTGGAGGATATCCGTTTGGATGAATTAAAAGGAAACCAGCATACCCAACGCTGGGGGATTTTGTCTAAAATGAACATTTGGTTCAGTTTGGCTGAACGTTTTGATTTACAATTTAAAAATACAGATACTATGGCAAGTAAATTGGAAGAACAGAGAGTGTTTATGGTTGCCTTATCGCAAGGTGAGGCTATATTGGAAAACGACGAACAATATGCTTTTGCAGCCGGACAGGTGATTTACTATTTATTACATAAGAGTAAGACGGCAGACAAAAGTTATAAACGGCTGGAGCCTTTTTTGCAGCAGGTGCACGCCTCTGAATTGAATAAAGCGATTGCCCGGCTTTTCGATACCTATAAGCATGAGAATTTTTCAGGCAATTTCCGTCATCCGTTTGCATCGGTTATGGCCTATCAGACCCAAGCGAATATGCGGGACTACCTGCCCATGATGCTGGCCGGGATTTTTTCGGATAATCTGCTTTTTAGCGTTAATAAATCAGAAGAAACAAATGAAGAAAACTAACTTAAAATAAAACATTATGAGTAATACATTTAAAAACAGAGTGTTTGGTTGTGTGGTAATCAAATCTGTCAATTCCAATTATAATGCGGACTTTTCACATCAGCCCCGTACTTTGCCCGATGGGGCAGTATATGCAACAGATAAAGCATTGAAATATACCGTTCGGAATTATATAGATAAAAATTATCCGGAAGACAAGGTATTTTATTTTAAAAGCCTGAATGGAGATATGCAACCCCGGGATTTAGACCAGAATTATGCCCGTTTCTTCGGCGATTATCCGAAAGCGGATAAGAAAGAGGCGGTCAAGGCGCGTAAAGTGATTCTGGGAAATTTGTTGAGCTGTCTGGATGTACGGTTATTTGGCGGAACTTTTGCCAGTAAAACGGCCAATTTGTCTATTCATGGTGTTGTACAACCGACGCATGGGGTGAACCGATATGTGGAAGGGATTATCTATTCAGAGCAGATTGCTTCGCCTTTCCGGAACTCCAATGATAATAGTACGGATTCGATGCAAACGACTTTAGGAACCCAATTTAAATTACAGGAAGGCCATTACGTACATCATTTTTCAGTCAATCCCGGTAATTTAGACGAACTGACTGAATTTGTCGATAATGGAAGATTAACGGGGGAGGATATTGCCAAATTGAAAGAAGCTTTACGTTGCGGAGTGACATATTATGATTCCTCTTCCAAGGCAGGAACGGAGAATGAGGCCTTGTTGTGGGTGGAATTGAAAGAAGAGTCGAAGCTGGTATTACCCTCTTTCGTGGATTTGATAGAGGTAAATGCAGAACGGGAAATTGATTTTGCGAAAGTAAGTACCTTATTGTCCAAAGAAAAAATCAAAAATGAGATCTCAAAAATTGAATTGTTTTACAATAAGGGAATTACAAAAGTGATTCATCTGCCGGAAGGAACGGTCGAACTTGAATTGAACGGGTTATGAATAATCAACGACTGATTTCATTTGATATACAGGCTGATTTCGGTTTCTTCAAAAAGCCCGATTACAATGATGGGGTGTTGCTGACCTATAATATGTTACATAAGCCCGCCCTGTTAGGCATATTGGGGGCTATTATCGGTTTGCGGGGTTATCGGAAAAAAGGAGAATGGCCGGAATATTACCAGCGGTTGGCTGCCCTCCCGGTGGGAATAGAACCTTTGGAGGGGAGACATGAGAAAGGGAATTTCCAGAAAACGATAGTCAAGTATACGAATACGGTCGGATATGCTAATCAGGATGGTAACCTGCTGGTTGAAGAGAGTATGCTGATTCGTCCGGCCTATCGCTGCTATCTTTTGTTGTCGGAAGAGCATCCGGATCACCGGAAGTTGTACGAGTATATCCGGGAAGGATGGGCCGAGTATATTCCCTATTTGGGTAAAAATGAATATCCGGCCTGGTTCGGAGATTCGTTCCGGGAATATGCTTTTAAAACTTTTGTACCGGAAACTGATTTTCGGGTTTCATCCTTGTTTATCAAAGAAGGAGTATTGAAAGGACAGCAGGTAAAGGCCAGTTTTTCGTTTTCGCTGAAAGGCATAGTGAATCGAGGTAGTTTTGTGTATTTCGAACGTTTGCCTGTTGGTTTTCATCCGGTTCTGATGCAATATGAATTGGCCGACTTCGCTTTTACGGATTGGACCTTACAGGCTGCCACGCAGATGGTAAATTTGTATCAGCTGGAAGAGGAAGGAAAGATTGTTCAATTGTTTTGAATATGAAAGACTGTAGAGAAATAATTCAGGGCCAGATGGAGTTATTGTTCGGCAGGTTGAAAAATGATTCTTATCTGGCACATATTTGTCCCGGAAAATCTGCCGAATCTTTGCAGGAACATACGGCCAAAGTGGTTGAAAGGGCTTGTTGGCTGATCGGCAAGCACGGTTTGGAGAAGGTCGTCGATCGTTTGATTCCGGGGATTGCCGGAAAATACTCGGAGAATGTGCAGGAAGAGTTGAAACGGATGTTTATGGCGGTGTTTGTTTTTCATGATACAGGTAAGGTAAACGATAATTTTCAATATTCCAGGATGTTGAATCGGTTGTTTAAACATCGGAAGACGGAAATATTGGTACCTGCCTATGGACATTCGTTTTTGAGCGCCTGGCTGTTTCTGGCTTTTGAATTGGACCGTGTGTGGCAAGATCCGTGCCTGACGGAGGAAGAAAAAAAGATGCTGTTTGTCTATGCTTTTTTCTTTGCCTATGTTATCCGGCAGCATCATAGCGGCGGTTTGGGATGTGCCGATGAGGAGGAGTTTTTTAATTCATTTGCCGGGGGATATGAAGAATTGCATACTTATCTGACGGTTTGGGGATATGAAGGGGATTTTACTTGTGTCGAAGCTGTATTCGAGCATATTGTTGCTATCCGAAAGGAAACGGATGCGCAACGGGAAGCTTCTTTTGCTTTGTATGCGCTGATTAAATTGAATTCTTCTGTTCTGACGGCTGCCGATTATCTGGCGACTCATGCATATATGACTGGGAGACTGGTGAAAGAGGCCGGAATTTTTGAAGACCGTCACCGGGTAGAGGAAATGATCGGGCATCTGCGAAATTACAGGCATAACCGGGGGATATATGAACAATTGGATAAATTTGTTTTTGAGTATCCGCAGGAAAAATCCGGTGATCACTTGAATCGGCTGCGAACCGGAATGGCTGTGGAAGTCATCCGGACCGTTCGTGAACATTCTGATGATCGTTTGTTTTATATTGAGGCTCCGACGGGAGGGGGAAAGACAAATTTATCCATGCTGGCGGTGACTGAATTAATGGCCGTCCATCCTGAGATTCAGAAAGTATTTTATGTATTTCCCTATACGACTCTGATTACCCAGACAAATCAGACACTGAAAAATGCTTTGGGCTTGACTTCTACGGAACTGGCGGAGTTACATTCCAAAGCCGGATTTAATGAAAAAACGGAGGAAAGAGAGGATGGACTGTATGCGGATAAAAAGCAGGATTATATCGATCGTTTGTTTGCCCTTTTTCCTGTGTGCGTTATGTCGCATGTGAAGTTCTTCGATATGTTGAAAACAAACCGGAAGGAAGCGAATTATTTACTCCACCGCCTGGCGAATGCGGTGGTGGTTATCGATGAATTGCAGACCTATAATCCGCTTTTGTGGGATAAAATGTATTATTTGATTGAACATTATGCCCGCTTTTTTCAGGTTCGTTTTATTCTGATGTCCGCGACTTTACCTAAGATCGGTAAACTGAGAATTCCTTTGAAGGAAAGAACCGGATTTGTGGATTTGTTGCCTCAGGCAAAATCTTATATGCAGAATCCAAATTTTGCCGGGAGAGTGGAGTTCAGGTTTGAGTTGTTCCAGGAAGAGATCGATATGAACGATTTAGCGGATTTTGTTCTTGGGAAATCAGTGGAATATCGGGATAAACCGGGGAAGAACGGGACGGTTCATACCATAATAGAGTTTATCACTAAAAAATCTGCCGCGGAATTTTATGCTTTCATACAAGAAAAGGAGCCCTTTTTTGACGAGGTATTCCTTCTCTCTGGGACAATTCTGGAACCCCGGAGGCGGGAAATTATCAATGAGCTGAAAAATCCGCTCAGCCGGAAGAAAAATATATTGCTAATCACGACACAGGTTGTTGAAGCTGGGGTCGATATCGATATGGATTTAGGATTTAAAAATATATCCTTGATCGACAGTGATGAACAGTTGGCCGGGAGGGTAAACCGGAATGCCTGTAAAGTGGGCTGTGAAGTCTATTTGTTCCGACTGGATAATGCAAGTGTCTTGTATGGAAAAGATAAAAGATATCAGATGGTCTGGGAACAAATTTCTGTCGGTGAATATGAACGTATTCTTCGTGAAAAAGATTTCGGATGTTTGTATGAATTGGTTTTTGAGAAGATAAATTGGATGAACGAACAGACTTATGTGCAGAATTTCCGTTCGGGATTTTTGAGATTTGTCGAAGGGTTGGATTTTCAACAGGTAGATCGTAATTTTCAGGTAATCGAGCAGCAGAATGAAACTGTTTTTGTCCCCATACCGTTGCCGGTAGAAGTGGATTCGATGACAGAAGGTGTTAAAGAGCGTCTGTTTTCTGACCGGGAACTTCAATTTCTGGAAGATTTTGGGGTTGTGCCTTGTGAGGGACTGTTGGATGGAAAGGAAGTGTGGGAGGTGTACGAACGTCTCGTATATCGTGATCATCCTGCAAAATTTGATCTGGAAGAAAAGGTCGGTTTTAAAATCATGCAGCGGATATTGTCGTGTTTTACTTTTTCTTTGGTTGGTTATTCGAAAGAATTGCAGGAGTTGAAAGGGGGGACGGGGGAAGAAAAGTTGGGGTATTTTTATTTATCCCATTGGGAAGATGAGGGGGTGAACGGAAAATTGTACGACTATAAAATGGGATTGAATAACAGAGCATTGAAAGATATAACTTTTATATGATAAATGTGACAGGAACTTTGATTAATCTTTATCAGGTGTGTAAACGGGAAACGTGGTTACATGCCAATGGTATCCGGATGGAACATACCTCGGATGTAGTCACGGAAGGAAAGCTGGTACATGAGACTTCGTATCCGAACCGGGCAGCCAGATATGAAGAAGTGAGAATCGGTGGTTCTGTGATTGATTTTTATGATCCGAAAGAGAAGGTGATTCATGAAATCAAAAAATCTACATCGAAAGAGGAGGCGTATATCTGGCAGGTGAAATATTATTTGCTTTTGTTTGAACGGGAAGGAATAGCCGATGTGGTGGGGATGTTGGAATACCCTTTACTGAGGGAGACGATGCGGGTGGAGTTGGAAGAGGGGGACCGGGAAATATTGCGTCAGATGGAGGTGGAGATCCGACAGCTGATCGGGGAGGAGGCATGTCCGCCTGCTTTATCCAAAGGAAAATGCGGAGCCTGTTCATATTATGAATTTTGTTATTCCGGAGAAGGGGAATGAAACAGGGAATAAATGTTTTTTAATGGACTTAAAATTGTTTTATGAAAAGGACGTACTATTTATTTAATCCCGGGCGGTTGAGCCGGAAGGATAATACGCTGAAATTTACTCCGGTAGACGAAGAGGGACAGGAAGGGCAACCCCGTTACATTCCTATTGAAACCGTAGATAATCTCTTTGTATTCGGTAGTTTGGATACCAATAGTATGATGTACAATTTTCTGGGTAAGCATCAGGTGGCGGTTCATTTTTTCGATTATTATGAACATTATACTGGTTCGTTTATGCCTAAAGATTACCTGTTATCCGGCAAGATGCAGATTGCCCAGATGAAGCACCATATCCGGCAGGAAAAACGGATGGCAATTGCCCGAAGTTTTATCGATGGGGCAGCGTTTAACATGTTGAAGAATCTGAGATATTATACGAATCGGGGAAAAGATACCAGGCAACAGATTGAACGGATAGAAGCCTATATTCCATTGATTGCTACTGCAACCGATATTCCGATGTTGATGGGAATCGAGGGGAATATCCGTCAAACCTATTATGAGGCATTTGATACGATTATCGATGGTTTTTCCATGGGAAACCGGACAAAGATGCCACCTTCCAATGAGGTGAATGCGATGATTTCTTTTGCTAACAGTATGTGTTATTCGTTATGTCTGGATGCCATTTATCATACCCAATTGAATCCGACGATCAGCTTTCTGCATGAGCCGGGGGAAAGGCGTTATTCTCTGGCTCTGGATATGGCAGAAATCTTTAAACCCATATTGGCGGACCGATTGATTTTCTCCATGTTTAACCGTAAACAGTTAAGGGAATCGGATTTCGATCAACACTTAAATCGATGTCTGCTAAAGCAATCTTCTATGAAAAAAGTAGCCCAGGAATGGGAAGAGAGGACGAAAGAGACGATAAAACACCGGAAATTGGGAAGAAGTGTCAGTTACAGGCATTTGATTAAATTAGAATGTTATAAACTGACCAAGCATTTATTGGGGATGGAAGAATATAAACCTTTGAAAATGTGGTGGTAATGTATGTCATTTTAGTATATGATGTCGATCAGAAGCGGACGGCTAAAATGTTGAAATTGTGCCGGCGTTACCTTTCATGGATACAAAACAGTGTATTTGAAGGGGAGATTTCAGAAGTACAGTTGAAGCAATTAACATCGGAAGCCCGGAATTTTATGGATGAAAAGGATAGTTTGATTTTCTTTAAAAGCCGGGACGAAAAATGGCTGGAAAAAGAGATTATAGGAGATGAAAAAGCCAGCGTTTCTAATTTTTTATAGCGTCGACCTTAAAAAAATGATTGGGGGTTGAGAGAGTAATTACAATAGAAATGGAATAATAGTTCTTTGACATGTTGAAAATGAATAATTTAAAAGTTGTTGTCGAAGGTCAGGGTAAATTTAAGAATTGAAGGTCGACTGCAAATGTTTGTAAAAAATGAGAATAAATGGATGATAAATCATTGATTTTGAAGTATATTTGTTGGCGTTTTTAACGGCTTTTAATTGAACTAAGGTAGAATTGAAACATGCTTTTTTCAGCTGTTTATTCTTCATTTTAATACTTTTAATTGAACTAAGGTAGAATTGAAACTTGATAGAGGGGGTCCACAATAGCGAAGTTTTATTGCTTTTAATTGAACTAAGGTAGAATTGAAACTGCATAAGCCTATCACGATACACAATATGATATTTGCTTTTAATTGAACTAAGGTAGAATTGAAACCACGTTTTTGAAACGAAGGCCCTGGGGGATAAGTCGCTTTTAATTGAACTAAGGTAGAATTGAAACCTAAAGGTTCCGGTCTGAAAGGGAATGAATTTATCCTTTTAATTGAACTAAGGTAGAATTGAAACAGGCTTTGTTACGAAAAAACGCTATAAAAATGGTGGCTTTTAATTGAATTAAGGTAGAATTGAAACCATCTAACCGCCTATAAACAGCACATGGTAGACAAAGCTTTTAATTGAACTAAGGTAGAATTGAAACAAAACAGATAGACCAGCTTACAAAAGAAAAAGAAACCTTTTAATTGAACTAAGGTAGAATTGAAACTTTATTAAAGGAAGAGAAGAGTCAGAATCAGACACGCTTTTAATTGAACTAAGGTAGAATTGAAACTTTATCCTGAGATACACCCCGTCTGCATCCTGCCCCCTTTTAATTGAACTAAGGTAGAATTGAAACATTGTTCGTAGTCTTCCGTCCATGTTTTTCAATGTGTCTTTTAATTGAACTAAGGTAGAATTGAAACTTTTATAACTACATACAAGGACAACCCATTTCTTGACTTTTAATTGAACTAAGGTAGAATTGAAACATAATCTGACCGAGTGTGAGCGGTTTTACTTTCAGTCTTTTAATTGAACTAAGGTAGAATTGAAACAAAAGTGCAACCAATAAAAATCCTGTCCGTAAAACTCTTTTAATTGAACTAAGGTAGAATTGAAACTTTTAAGCTGCTGCCATTCAATAAATGATATTTCGTCTTTTAATTGAACTAAGGTAGAATTGAAACTGAGTATATCCAAAGTCGTTAGCGTATCCGCGCTTCTTTTAATTGAACTAAGGTAGAATTGAAACTGGTGTATGGTGCTGCTTTTGGGTTGATGGTGCCTCCTTTTAATTGAACTAAGGTAGAATTGAAACAGGATATTAAAACGGCATAGTATGTTGGTAAAGATTACTTTTAATTGAACTAAGGTAGAATTGAAACCCGAAGTGATGCTAGTCGAAGGTTTCCTGCCCGCCCCTTTTAATTGAACTAAGGTAGAATTGAAACTTTTAAAAACGCCCGCAAGCCGGTTTCTGCAAATTGCTTTTAATTGAACTAAGGTAGAATTGAAACTTTTGTTCCCATTGACTAATCCTAAAATGATCGGCACTTTTAATTGAACTAAGGTAGAATTGAAACATAATTTATTCACACTTAGTTAATTTCCCATTAATTCTTTTAATTGAACTAAGGTAGAATTGAAACCCGTCTGAGATCTGATTTATGCCTTTCCTGAAATAACTTTTAATTGAACTAAGGTAGAATTGAAACTTTCTTTGACTTCCTGAATGCTTTCCATAAAGTCTTTCTTTTAATTGAACTAAGGTAGAATTGAAACTACCATTCCATTTTTTTTGAATAAAATGTATTTTCTCTTTTAATTGAACTAAGGTAGAATTGAAACTTTTCTCTACATATATAGATGAGATTGGATGTGATTTCTTTTAATTGAACTAAGGTAGAATTGAAACTTTATTGGGTATCGTATATACATGGAAAGTAACCAAACTTTTAATTGAACTAAGGTAGAATTGAAACTGTTCTACATCCTCCCTTTTGTCGATAATCTCAATGCTTTTAATTGAACTAAGGTAGAATTGAAACTGTTCATACCGCACAGAAAGAACGACAAGAATAGAACTTTTAATTGAACTAAGGTAGAATTGAAACCATTCTATAGTATACACTGTATTGTTATATTTATATCTTTTAATTGAACTAAGGTAGAATTGAAACTCTATAATTCTATTTATTGGAGTTGTACCCCAGCCACTTTTAATTGAACTAAGGTAGAATTGAAACGCAGTAGGATTTCCAACACCGGACACGGAAGCACTCCTTTTAATTGAACTAAGGTAGAATTGAAACTCGCATTTTACTGCAAAAATAGAATCGAGAACACGCTTTTAATTGAACTAAGGTAGAATTGAAACTATTATGTTCCTGTTGTGCCTGATTGTCCAGGCGGCTTTTAATTGAACTAAGGTAGAATTGAAACATGTTGCTCACAGAACCACCAATACGAAAACATTGACTTTTAATTGAACTAAGGTAGAATTGAAACTTATAGTTTATCTATTTCGTTTCGTTGGCACTCGACTTTTAATTGAACTAAGGTAGAATTGAAACTTATTTCCGATATGCCGACCACGAAAAAAGGATCGTCTTTTAATTGAACTAAGGTAGAATTGAAACGCGATTACCACTCTGTCCTTTCTTTCCGCTCTCCCTCTTTTAATTGAACTAAGGTAGAATTGAAACACTGATTTTCCAGAGCTTCTTTAATAAAGGCATTAACTTTTAATTGAACTAAGGTAGAATTGAAACTCGGCGGTGGCAACTATTTTTAAACTGATGGAATTTCTTTTAATTGAACTAAGGTAGAATTGAAACTCAGAGGAGAAATTTACTCCTCCTTGACCGGAGCCAGCTTTTAATTGAACTAAGGTAGAATTGAAACTAAACAATGAAAGGTCCTTATGACAAAGGAAACCATCTTTTAATTGAACTAAGGTAGAATTGAAACATTTTTCGTGGAGGGTCCGGGCAAGACGGTATTTTTCCTTTTAATTGAACTAAGGTAGAATTGAAACTTGCAGGTCCTGCCACAAACAACCTGGTAAATTGACTTTTAATTGAACTAAGGTAGAATTGAAACGTCTACTGAATAATGGACCCGCTTATTGGTAGCGCGCTTTTAATTGAACTAAGGTAGAATTGAAACTTAATAGTAAAGGTTATTTAATTCCCCTTTACGATTCTTTTAATTGAACTAAGGTAGAATTGAAACAACGATATATGATAAGGAAGAGGAAGTGATTTCTGACTTTTAATTGAACTAAGGTAGAATTGAAACACATTTCTGCGGAATTAACACAGAAATCAAAAGATGCTTTTAATTGAACTAAGGTAGAATTGAAACTCGCCTGGTTTTCCGCAGAATCCCCCAAACCGACAGCTTTTAATTGAACTAAGGTAGAATTGAAACTGATTGTGGTTTGCAGCTGCAGCTCCTACTTCCGACTTTTAATTGAACTAAGGTAGAATTGAAACTCTGGAAGGTCTCAGGAACCTGATTAGGCATCTCAGCTTTTAATTGAACTAAGGTAGAATTGAAACAAAGCAGATGCGACGAGAAAGATCGAAACCAGACCTCTTTTAATTGAACTAAGGTAGAATTGAAACAAGGCATTCGTAATGCCTTGACCTTTTGCCTGATTGCTTTTAATTGAACTAAGGTAGAATTGAAACTTGTCTCGCTTTGTCTGTCAGACGTGTAGTAATGCTCTTTTAATTGAACTAAGGTAGAATTGAAACACCGAAAGCTGATGATCAGTCTAAACAATCCATTGACTTTTAATTGAACTAAGGTAGAATTGAAACAATTTATTCTCATGCCGCATCGCTCTTTGCTCAATACTTTTAATTGAACTAAGGTAGAATTGAAACGCAAGTTGAAAATATAGTCTCTGCCGGTATGCCTCTTTTAATTGAACTAAGGTAGAATTGAAACTTCGATCGCCAAGGGTGTGGCGCGCAAATATCAGCAACTTTTAATTGAACTAAGGTAGAATTGAAACATCCGGAACATTCGACGGATCTTATCCTGGACCGGGCTTTTAATTGAACTAAGGTAGAATTGAAACGTAGAAGATACACGATACTCTTTCCATGTAGATATTACTTTTAATTGAACTAAGGTAGAATTGAAACAAGTATAATGGCCATATCCCAAGGACGGACACCCCACTTTTAATTGAACTAAGGTAGAATTGAAACACCAAAAATGTTTGTTAATGCTTCAAATACTGTAAAACTTTTAATTGAACTAAGGTAGAATTGAAACTCGGATTCTTGCTTTTTGTCTTGGTTTTGGAGTTGTCTTTTAATTGAACTAAGGTAGAATTGAAACCACCAAAATGCGCGTAAATCTGATCACGAGCAGTTTGCTTTTAATTGAACTAAGGTAGAATTGAAACTTTGTTAGAACGAATGTTGAAATATGCTTTAATTAACTTTTAATTGAACTAAGGTAGAATTGAAACCTTAGTAGTATAGTAAATTCAAGATCAAATCCACAACTTTTAATTGAACTAAGGTAGAATTGAAACTACTCTTGCCGAATCTTATTTATACCAGTAATAGCCCTTTTAATTGAACTAAGGTAGAATTGAAACGCATAAATCTTCTGATAGGCAGCAAAAGGAAGAATATCTTTTAATTGAACTAAGGTAGAATTGAAACTGAAGCTGGAGGTGTATGTAGCCCTCTGGATTGAAGCTTTTAATTGAACTAAGGTAGAATTGAAACCCGTTTGAGGAGTTTTTCTTTCAGGGCGGAATCGAACTTTTAATTGAACTAAGGTAGAATTGAAACTTTTTTGTACTTCATTAGTTATAAATATAAAATTAACCTTTTAATTGAACTAAGGTAGAATTGAAACTCAGTTTCTGGAAGTCTTTCCGGTCCGGATAGAGTTCTTTTAATTGAACTAAGGTAGAATTGAAACTTTCCTCTGATGCTCCCGCCTCTTTTGCCATGTCACTTTTAATTGAACTAAGGTAGAATTGAAACGTATTATCAGCAATTGCAACAAAATAAAGTAATGATGCTTTTAATTGAACTAAGGTAGAATTGAAACGTTTAAAAATCTTATTAAGCTTTATGGAAATAAAACCTTTTAATTGAACTAAGGTAGAATTGAAACATGTCTTCTTTCTGCTGGAGTTCATAGGTAAGCCCTCTTTTAATTGAACTAAGGTAGAATTGAAACTAGAAACACCGGTATCTGTTTCAGCCAATGGTCTGACTTTTAATTGAACTAAGGTAGAATTGAAACTCGGTACCGCACCTGTCGATTATAAGCTTTAAAGTCCTTTTAATTGAACTAAGGTAGAATTGAAACTCCGGGAAACCCTGATCCCGCGTGTGCGGTCGAAACTTTTAATTGAACTAAGGTAGAATTGAAACTTGAAACACCACTGGTAGGCCGGAAAGGCGCTGTCCCTTTTAATTGAACTAAGGTAGAATTGAAACTTCTATTGCCAAAGGAATTTCGCGGAAATATCAGCACTTTTAATTGAACTAGGGTAGAATTGAAACTGGACTCAACCTGGCATGTTTTTATTAACCGTCCCGGATAAGGGTGAGATTCCGAAATGTCAGTTTGTCGCCGGGGTATTGATCTTCTCGGAACGATGAATATTGGATTGAATATATTGCAGGATATTCAAAGCTCTTTCTTCCGGACATTTATTCATTTGCCGGGGAAGAAACAGGGCGATTTGGCATGTTATAAAAGTGAAGCACGAAAACAGCAAGTACGGCAATGCTACGATCGGTAATGGTTTGCCGGCGCTCCGGTGTATATTGTCATTTTGTATCGATATAGTGGTTGGCTGGGTACGGAATCCGGATAAGAAGAACCATGCAGATATCGGTGCGGCGATAGCGGCCGAACATATTTGTTTGGCTGTAGCGGTACAGGGATTTTGGAGTTGATGGGGTTATAATTTCGATCCGGACGGGTGAAATCTCGATTGTAGTTACCGGATGGCAGGAGCCTGTCGTGATCATCTCCCTGGGGTATGTAAACGCTTCCCGGCATGTGTTTCTGTCAGGAAACCGGTGAATGAGATAGTGACTGTACTGTAAACCGGATAGTTTGGCTTATGAAAACAGAACTGGAAAAATGTCTGGCCGGTGAGTGGTATGATTGTCATGTTCCCGTTTTTCCTGAGCTGAAAAGAAAAACACATTGTTTATTGATGAAGTATAATTT
>NZ_LARE01000209.1:0-395 GCF_000980245.1 Odoribacter sp. N15.MGS-14 | reverse complement strand
GCCGTACCGGAAGGTGCGGCTGGAACACCTCCTTTCTGGAGATCAGTTATTATCTGCACTTGCTGGCAAAACCTTCAACCTTTACCATAAGCTGACAGCCGGGAGGCAGGAAGCACAGGTTTTCGGAACATGGAAAAGGTTCGATTCCTTTTAACCTGTCAGTACTCGTAAGAGTAACAGTTCTTTGACATACTGGAAAGATGGAAAAATATATTCCACAACAATGAGCAAAAATAGAAATCATATAAAGTCTTACGACATGAATGATTTCTGAGTAAGCTAAAAGTATAAAATTGAAGTAAATAATAAAGGGCGTATGGTGGATGCCTAGGCTCTCAGAGGCGATGAAGGACGTGATAAGCTGCGAAAAGCTCCGTTTAGGTGCAAATAACCTT
>NZ_LARE01000208.1:0-400 GCF_000980245.1 Odoribacter sp. N15.MGS-14 | reverse complement strand
AAAACCAACATCATCATCCAAACCTATCACTGCTTTGGTTATGCCCTCGACCTATTAGTAACAGTCAGCTCCATGTGTTACCACACTTCCACCTCTGCCCTATCTACCTCGTCGTCTTCAAGGGGTCTTACTAACTTGACGTTATGGGATATCTTATCTTGAGGGGGGCTTCACGCTTAGATGCCTTCAGCGTTTATCCCTTCCCGGCTTGGCTACCCTGCCATGCATCTGGCGATGCAACAGATACACCAGCGGCCAGTCCATCCCGGTCCTCTCGTACTAAGGACAGCTCCTCTCAAATATCCTACGCCCACGCCGGATAGGGACCGAACTGTCTCACGACGTTCTGAACCCAGCTCGCGTACCGCTTTAATGGGCGAACAGCCCAACCCTTGGGACC
>NZ_LARE01000207.1:0-401 GCF_000980245.1 Odoribacter sp. N15.MGS-14 | reverse complement strand
CAGTATAAGTCAAGGCTGCACCTAAATGCATTTCGGGGAGTACGAGCTATCTCCAAGTTTGATTAGCCTTTCACCCCCACCCTCAGGTCATCCAGAAGCTTTTCAACGCTTATTGGTTCGGTCCTCCAGATGGTGTTACCCATCCTTCAACCTGCCCAAGGGTAGATCACTTGGTTTCGCGTCTACTCCTTCCGACTATACGCCCTGTTCAGACTCGCTTTCGCTTCGGCTGCGGATCTGAGATCCTTAACCTCGCCGGAAAAAGTAACTCGTAGGTTCATTATGCAAAAGGCACGCCGTCACACTAAAAGTGCTCCGACCGCTTGTAGGCACATGGTTTCAGGAACTATTTCACTCTTCTGTTCGAAGTGCTTTTCACCTTTCCTTCACAGTACTGGTTC
>NZ_LARE01000206.1:0-402 GCF_000980245.1 Odoribacter sp. N15.MGS-14 | reverse complement strand
GCAAATAACCTTTGATCCGGGGATTTCCGAATGGGACAACCCGGCGTGTTGAAGACACGCCACCTGATCATTTCAGGAGCTAACGCAGGGAACTGAAACATCTTAGTACCTGCAGGAAAAGAAAATAACAATGATTCCCCCAGTAGTGGCGAGCGAACGGGGAATAGCCCAAACCGTTCATGTTACGGCATGATCGGGGTTGTAGGACTACGTCGTTGCATGAAGACATCGGAGAAGAACTTTCTGGAAAGAAAGACCATAGAGCATGACAGTTGCGTATTCGTATGTTGTCGAAGCATAGTAGTATCCTGAGTAGCGCGGAGCACGAGGAATTCTGCGTGAATCTGCCGGGACCATCCGGTAAGGCTAAATACTCCCGAGAGACCGATAGCGAACCAGTAC
>NZ_LARE01000039.1:0-30066 GCF_000980245.1 Odoribacter sp. N15.MGS-14 | reverse complement strand
TGGCAGGTTTCCGGATAAAACAAATGCAGATCGTAGGTAAAAACATATTTTTCACCCGGCATAGGGAATTTATAAGTACGCAATTTAGGACGTGGTTCGGCCAGATTATCAACTACCCAGCAATTTTCAACCTTACGCCTGTCCTGACGTAAGCAGTAAAACACCTTAGAATTTCCAGCCCACACAATATTGGGAGTTGTATTTTTATCCGAATCGCTGTCCTTCTGATTACTATAGGAATAATACTTCTCTCCATCTGTGGTCAACTGTACCGGAACCGTATCCTGCCTGTTCAGCAGATACAGATTGTGCCGGTAAGCATATATACTGTAACTACTGTCAGGGGAAAACTTTAACCAATAAGGGGATGCCGGAGGATAAAAACGGCAGGCTTGTTCAGGGTCCAGTTTTTTCAGCTCCCGGGTTCTGATATTGTAATGAAAATCCAGTCCTCCCTTGGAAAAAGAAAAACAATACGGATCCCCCTCATCAAATTTCAGCCCTCCCAATCGGAAATCTTTGATATTAAATGATATCCCCGTAGCTTGGGTTAATTTACCGATCATATCTTCCATGTCAAACATTTCCAGTTTTTTTTTACGGACCGGATCGACCAGATAGTATTTAGCACCTCCGGGCGTAATATAATTATACCAAAACATATCTGTCCCGGATATCCAGGAAGGAAATACACTCAAAGAGTGATAATACTTCTTCAGATTTTCTTCCGAATACTTGTAACAATTTTTTAAATCTGCTTTCTGTGCATAAGAAAAAAAAGCACAACAGAAAAAAGCGAAAAAAAGGATCTTTTTCATCATGTTTACATTTTGCGTTCTACTTATTATCATATACACATACTTTCATAAAGGCCAATAAATAAAAGTACATGGTGACCAAAAGTAGTAATCTTTATTTATTCTTTTTATAATTTGGACAAAATTAACAGGATAAAGTGCCTAAAATACTATCTTTGTAGCAGCATCGGTATCCCCGCATGGGAATTTGGGAATTCGGTGAAAACCCGAAGCTGTCCCCGCAGCTGTAAAGTCATTACTGTCATTTTGCAGGTCTTTTCAATGATCCACTGAAACCTGGGCGTTTTGGGAAGGAGAAAAGATGACAAGCCAGAAAACCTGCCGATCATAGCTAATAAACAAATTTCTTTCGGAGGAAAAGAGCATGAAAAAGATTTATTTTTTATCACTGGTATTTACCATCGGTTTTTGTCTGGCCTTAGGTTCCTGTCGTTCAGGTAACCGCAAAAAACAAAACCCTGTCGCTACACAAACAGATCGTTCGAATATTCGTTATGCACAAGGCTTCTGGCTGGAACAACACGAAAATTACCGACTCCTTCATATCAAAGATCCTCAAAGCGAAACCGGTTCGGAATATACCTTCGCCCTAAGACAGCGAGACACACATCCTGAGCTTCCCCCGCATATACCTGTACTCGATCTGCCGATCCGGGGCGTCATCTGTATGACTTCTTTACAACTCTCTAATTTTATCAAGCTCGGAGCAACTTCCCAAGTCGTGGGAATCAGCAGTACCCGCTTTTTGAATAATGCAACGATCAAACAACAGTTAGCCGAAGGGAAAACTCAGAAAATCGGTATCGAGGGTAATTTCGATGCGGAAATCATTATGAACCTCGCTCCCGACCTGATCCTCATCTCTCCCTTCAAACAAGGGGGCTACGACGCTATGAAAGAAGTAGATATTCCACTAGTCCCTCATTTGGGTTATAAAGAAACGACTCCATTGGGACAAGCCGAGTGGATTAAATTTGTCGGTCTTTTAATCGGAGAGGAAGAAAAGGCGAATAAAATATTCAATGAGATAGAACAAAAATACAATGATCTGAAAAGATTGACAGCCCGGGTCGAACACCGGCCGGTCGTACTCAGCGGTGAAATACACGGAGGAACATGGTATGCCGTAGGAGGACAAAGTTTTCTGGCACAAGTGTTCGAAGATGCCGGAGCCGATTATTTCCTGAAAGACGATCCCCGTTCAGGCGGCGTATATCTCGATTTCGAAACGGTATACAATCAAGCCGACCAGGCAGATTACTGGCGCATCCTGAATAGCTACCCGGGACAATATACCTACGAAACACTTTTAGCCCAGGACGAACGTTACGGTGACTTTAAGGCTTTCAAACAAAAAGGAGTGATTTATTGTAATATGCGTGAAAAACCCTATTACGAAAATATGCCCATGGAACCGGAATTATTACTTGCCGATTTCATTAAAGTGTTTCACCCGGAATTATTACCGGATTACGTACCGGTATACTATCATCAGTTAAAAGACTAATCACTATGGCTTCAACCGGACGAAATACAACTTTTATCCTGCTTATCATGTTAAGTATAGTTGTATTCTTATTCCTCAACATGGTATTGGGTTCGGTTCGTATACCGATGAGTGCGGTATGGCACATCTTTACCGGTACAGGAGATGAGCCTCAAACCTGGCAGAATATCATTTGGAAATCGCGTTTTCCGCAGGCATTGACCGCCTTGGTCGCCGGAGCAGGTCTGTCGATCAGTGGCTTGCAGATGCAAACGGTATTTCGCAATCCCCTGGCAGGACCTTCTGTATTAGGAATCAGCTCAGGAGCCAGTATGGGAGTTGCTTTCGTCGTACTTTTTTCAGGTAGCATAGGCGGAGTAGCCCTCAGCCACCTCGGTCTTTTCGGAGAAGTGGCGCTTTCGATCGCTGCCGTCGCCGGTTCGTTATCCGTTATGGCACTGATTGTTTTCGCTTCACATAAAGTAAAAGGAAACGTTACCCTGCTTATTATCGGAGTGATGATCGGTTACCTGGCGAATGCCATCATCGGTATTTTAAAATTTTTTAGTGTAGAAGAAGATATTAAAACCTATGTTATCTGGGGGCTGGGAAGTTTCTCACGGGTATCCGGTAATCAAATGATGCTTTTTGTTACGATCATGGCCATCTTGATCCCCTTGTCTTTTTTGTTGGTGAAAACATTAAACTTATTGATGCTGGGAGAGGGTTATGCCCGGAATCTGGGATTGAATATCAAACGGGCCAGAGTTCTGGTGATCACCTGTTCGGGCGTATTGACGGCTATTGTTACGGCCTATTGCGGTCCGATCATCTTTTTAGGCTTGGCAGTCCCTCACCTGTGCCGGGCTGTTTTCCAAACTTCGGATCACCGGCTTTTGATGCCGGCCTGTCTGGTTATGGGCGCCTCCCTGGCTTTGGCCTGTAATCTGATCGCACGCATGCCGGGTTTCGAAGGAGCCCTGCCGGTTAATTCGGTCACGGCACTCATCGGAGCTCCGGTTGTTGCTTCGGTATTATTCCGTAAACGTAAAAACGAACTGAATGAATAAGACCGCCACCATACAACTCCGTAACCTGACGATCGGCTATAAAGGGAAAGTACGCCCTAAAATTGTAGCCGAAAATATTTGCAGTGATATTTATGCCGGTGAACTGACCTGCCTTTTAGGAACGAACGGTATTGGAAAATCCACCCTACTGCGCACCCTTTCGGCCTTCCAGCCCAAATTGAGCGGAGATATTTACCTGGCTGGAAAAAAATTGGAAAAATATACGGACAAGGCCTTATCCACGGTGATCAGTGTCGTGTTGACCGAAAAATGTGATATCCGCAATATGACGGTCCGGGAATTAATCGGTATGGGCCGTAGTCCTTATACAGGTTTTTGGGGTAAATTAAGCCGGGCTGACGATGAGATCGTGGATAAAGCGATCGGGCTGGTCAATATTCATCCTCTGGCTTCCCGAATGCTTCATACCCTAAGTGACGGTGAACGTCAGAAAGCAATGATCGCCAAAGCTTTGGCTCAGGAGACACCGGTCATTTATCTGGATGAGCCGACCGCTTTCCTCGATTTCCCAAGCAAAGTCGAAATCATGCAACTGCTTCATCACCTGACCCGCGAAACCGATAAAACGATTTTTCTTTCGACTCATGATCTGGAACTAGCCCTCCAGATCGCCGATAAGATTTGGCTGATGGATAAGGTGAACGGTATCACCTCCGGTACGCCGGAAGACCTTGCCCTGGAAGGATACCTCAGTCGTTTTTTCGCCCGCAAAGGGATTACTTTCGACATGGAATCAGGACTTTTCCGCATCACCAACAATTATCGGTACGAAATCCGTCTGACCGGACACGGCTATCGCTATGCCATGGTACGTAAAGCCCTTCAACGAAATGAGATCCTGGCCAATCGCGATATTGACTCAGCTGTTTACATTGAAACCAACAGGCAGCCTGATCAATTCATATTGCATTTTCCTCACCAGGAAGATATTATAGTCCATACAATAGAAGAATTATTAGAAAAACTAACACTGTAACATACAGAGACAGGGGTTTTGTGCTAATTCGATCGACGCATTGTTGGAATAAATACTGTCCTGTCTCAAATAATCCGGTCGAAATATCTATATACAACTCCCTATTTTTAGGGTATTTCTCTGATCAATTTCACTAAAAGAGGGGATTTTCCAACCCGATAGAATCGCGTATTTTCGTTCCGATCTTATTAATTAAAACATGAAATATGAAAAAGATTGGAATATTTTACGGTTCAACAACCGGAACAACCGAATCAGTAGCGGAGCAGATCGCTTCTCATCTGGGGGTCGGTAGCAGTGAGGTGTACAATGTAGGAAATACCGATGCTAAAGTAGCTGAAGAGTATGAACTGCTCATCTTAGGAAGTTCGACCTGGGGATCGGGAGAATTGCAGGATGATTGGTATGATTTTCTGGAACAATTAGCCGGAAAAAATCTAAGTGGTAAAAAAATAGCCCTATTCGGTTGTGGGGATGCCATGTCGTTCGGATCTACTTTCTGTGATGCCGTCGGGATCATCTATGAAAAATTACAGGGTACAGGAGCTACGTTTATCGGAACTGTCGATCCTTCGGATTATACCTATGATGCCTCCACTGCCGAAATCGACGGACAGCTGGTCGGATTATTGATCGACGAAAACAACGAAGCGGATAAAACGGAACTCCGTATACAAAACTGGACCGATGCGTTGAAAAAAGAAATTTAATACCCTGATCATGGATAGTTGCATTTTATCCGGAGACATGAAAATATTCGTACACCATATCTACGAATTACAAAAAGGTATACGGTACATGGCATTGTGTACGATAGACAAAACCGATGAATCTTTTGCCATACAAAGATTAGAAAAATCAGGTCTTGAATATGAAATCTGTCCCATCAATGCTCACCGACTGA
The DNA here is from genome assembly GCF_000980245.1 of Odoribacter sp. N15.MGS-14. Lineage (NCBI taxonomy): Bacteria > Pseudomonadati > Bacteroidota > Bacteroidia > Bacteroidales > Odoribacteraceae > Odoribacter > Odoribacter sp. N15.MGS-14. Next base: position 24,791 of record NZ_LARE01000039.1, on the reverse strand, counting down.
ACTTGTTTTTCGGAAAAAAAGAATGTATCGATATTGTCCGGTTAATCTGCAACCGTCCATTAAACCTGTTAACCCCCGAAGAAGATTTTATCCTGGGTACCATGCTGGGATATGATGTGTGTCAGCAATGCGAACGTTATAACCATCGTAAAACTTTAATCCAAAGTGCCTGATAATTAATCATAAGGACTCTTCAGAAATCAGCATCAGTTCAATTATACACTTTTTTTCTCCCTTTATATAGGAATAACAAACTTCCTCGCATTTTTTCAAAAGGAAGGAGAAAAACGGATGATCGGCCGGTAACATGTTCCATAATTCCCGGGCTAAAGTCATTTCAGAAATGCGGGCACAAATCCCGTCATCACAACCGGCTTCCTTCGCCAAACCGATGATAAAATCGCGGTTCATAACTACATTCCGGCTATGCGTATCCCCATGCCCCTCGGCCAATTTCACCGCTTTGCCGATCATAATCCCCATCGTTACCCGCCCGATACCTTCTTCCTCTATGATTTTCAAGGTCTCTTCGATATAATTACCATAATGGACAAAAGCCTGAGGTATCATTTCAGGGAAACGTTCACGGAGGATCCGCTCACTTTTAGCTCCCGAATTAATGACGATATGCCGGCATCCCAATGCTTTAGCTACCTGTATTTCTTTACGGATGGTCGCAACGAAAGCTTCGGACGAAAAAGGACGGACCACTCCGGAAGTACCGATAATGGAAATTCCCCCGACAATACCTAATTTCGGATTGAAAGTTTTGAGAGCCAGTTCTTCTCCATCGGGTACCGAAATCTCGATGACTACTCCTTGTTTCGGTATACGATGAGCTTCCAGAATTTTTTCTGTCTCGGCGGCCATCATCTTTCGGGGAGTCGGATTTATAGCCGGTTCTCCTATCTCCAAACCCAATCCGGGCAAAGTTACGATACCTACTCCTTTCCCTGCGGCAAAACGAATACCGGTTTCTTTAGAAAGCATTACTTTTGCACAGATTTCCCGTTTATTAGTCACGTCAGGATCATCTCCCGCGTCTTTGACCACCGTGCAGATTATACTCTGTCCGTCCTTCTCTGTACGGCTCACAGGCAATTCGACTTCTTCGCCGTCAGGTAGAGTGATCGTCACCTGATTCAACACTTCTCCCGTCAGCAGAGTCGATAAAGCCGCTTTTGCAGCAGCACAGGCACAGCTACCGGTCGTGAAACCACTATGCAATGGATAAAATCCGGGCAACAGACGTTCTATGCGGTGCCGCAAACCGTTGTTCCCGGTTACGACATAGAATCCCTCGGGCAATGCCGGACGTTTGATCACAACAACCGGAATACCTGATTTCCGGGCAGCTTCGACCTTTTCACGGAAATAACCGGACCGGCCGCTCTCCTTGGTCAGGATAGCATCGGGGCGTAATTGCAATAACAACTCCCTTTCCTCTTTTCCCTCTTCCCAAAAAATCAGCTTCCCTGCCGGGAATCCATATTTTAAAGCTAATTGCCGGGACTCAGGCCGATCGAGTACCCGGAACCAACAAGGATTTTCCAACCAATAAGCCTTCAATTTAGGTATGGTCTGCACACCGGACAACGCCAGTAAATTCCGTATTCCCTGATTTTTCAACCATACACAAGCTTCTGCATACGAATCACACCAGATCAGGTCCGGATCACGGGGAGGATAAATCCGTTCGTAACGAACAACCGGAATATTCAATTCTTCAGCAGCTTGTCCTATATTCTTGTGCAGTTGTTCGGCAAACGGATGAGCAGCATCTACCAACAATTGAATCCCATGTTCCCGGCAGAAATCGATCATCTCTTTCACTTCCATAGCTCCCGCCAGCCGAATGCCGTGTATACACTCCACTTGCTGTCCGTTTCCCCGGGTTGAATAATAATAAGTTTGCCCGGCTTCATCCAAAGTCTCTACTGCAGCCCTACCTTCTGTAGTTCCACCAAATACCAATATCATTTTTTCCTTTTTAAAACAAAGGGACGGGGGTAATGTTTCATTTACAAACGATGGATTATACCTAAACTGACCCCTGTAATACGGGCAAGTTGCCGTAATCCAATGTTCGGATTCTGTTTCAATACTTTCAGCACCTGTCTCTGTTCAACTTTAGTTAAAATCTCAAAACTTTTCCCTTCCAACATTTCTTCCAACAATTTCCGGACCTCATGATCTTTAAATTGATATCCCGCTTCCATGAATTCCCCGTCTTCATCTTCTAACATATAGGCCTGAAAATCTGCTTTACTATCGAAAAACAAAGTTAAAAATTCAGTGGAAACAAAAGAATCCACCGGATTAAAATATACCGAATAACTGTTCCACCGGTATTCCGAAATTTTATGACACAAACCTGCTTTCAAGGGATTTTGCAGCACATACCGAAAACAACGCAACAAGTAACCCTGATCTTCAATGACCTCACTTTTAAAACGATCTTGAAAAAGATAACCCTCCCGTTCATATTTATGATTAAACCATATCGCATACGCCGTCAAAATCCGATGAATATAAAAACTCAAGCGACTGGTTTTTACGATAAGATGAATGTGATTATCCATCAAACAAAAACAATACACTTTGAAAAATTCACCAGCCTGTGATTTCAAAAGATCGAGAAACATCCGTCGATCAGCGTCTTCATGGAATATCAACATACGATTAACACCACGTTGGATGACGTGGTATACACCTGTATTGGACTGTTGACGAGCCTGCCGGGACATTTTTTTGCCAATTTAACCACAAGTTAAATTTACAAAAAAAATTCCACACAACAAAATGAAACATTATCCCCGTCCCTTTGTTCCACGAAACAGGTGGGTGAAATGGCTGGAGTAGAGTTTTGACAAACCTTCCCGGTTACCGATTGCTTCGCCGACTACAATCATGGTGGTCAAGGTCAAATTGTTCTCTTTCATTATTGCCGCCAAATTACGGAGTTCGCCCCGGAAAATCTTTTCGTCTTTCCAGGTCAGGTGATAACAGGCTGCCACAGGAGTCTCGGGAGGATAACATTCCAGTAATTCACGCTGTACTTCTTCGGCAATCGAAGCACTCAGGAAAATGCACATCGTGCTTTGTGCCCGGGCCAACAGATGGAGTTTTTCCTTTTCCGGCATCGGTGTACGCCCCTCTCCACGGGTGAGAATAATACTCTGAACCTTTTCAGGTATGGTAAACTGTGAACGCAATGCAGCAGCAGCAGCCAGGAAAGAAGAGATACCCGGTGTAATCCGGTAACGCATACCGTACCGGTCGAAAAAGGCCATTTGCTCCTGGATAGCCCCATAAATACAAGGATCCCCGGTATGTAACCGGACAATAAATAATCCCCTGTCATAAAACTCTTTCATCAATGCAAATTGCTCTTCCAGAGTCATGGAAGCCGAGCTACGCACAGTCGCCCCCGGCTTTGCATAATAAGTAAGCTCGATTGGCACCAGACTTCCTGCATAAAGAATCAAATCGGCTTTTTCCAATAACCTTTTCCCCCGGACAGAAACCAGTTCCGGATCACCGGGACCTGCCCCGACGATCTCGATGAAACCGCTTCGTTCCGCTTCTCTATCCAGAGCAACGGCAAAAGTAAAATCATTCCCCGGAGTAACCTGTCCCTTCTGTTTTTCCAGCAATAATTTCGTATTCCCGGCACTTTTCAAAGCAGTTGCTTCGGAAACACTATAGGCGCCTGTCACCTCGAATACCTTCCCGGAGGGATTCGGTACTTCTATATCCTTCAGTTCCTCAGACCTGTAAATCTGCATTTTAGCAGACAGATTCCGAACCAGATCAGCGACCATAGGTTCATCTTTTTTCAACTCAATAGTTGTCACTACCTTAACAGCTAAAGGAGAAAGTCCATGCCGTTTCAATTCATCACCAATATAAGCCCAAATACCGGTCGGGTTACACTGCTTACGGCATCCTACCCCCAAATGAAGTACAGCCGGATGATAATATAAAATCGGTGTTTCACATTCATACAAACAGGGAGTAACAGCAATAATCAGCCCATAACGTCCTGCCGGAATATCCTCGAAATGATAATAGACATCCACATGGGCCGGTCGTGAATGTTCAAGCCGGTCGGTTCCCTCATCGCGTATATCCAACAACAGGGCCGTCGGCCGCTGGTTGACGAAAATGGAAATCAGCTCATTCAAGGAACGCCGGTATTCCATTTTCCAGCCATTCTCTTTACCTAACAAATCCAAAGCCCATAATCCGGTATTATCACTTTGGGTCGTAACCACAGGCTGAGCCCCTAATATACGGGCCAACCGTTCGGTCAGGGCATTTGCGCCACCGACATGGCCGGCCAGAACCGACACAACAAAATGTCCGGTAGCGTCCACATTGACTACGGCAGGATCTGCATATTTCGAAGTCACACAAGGAGCGATCGCCCGTACACAAATTCCCATCGCCCCGATAAAAACAAAAGCTTCGTAATCCCCGAAATGCCTTAAGGTAAAATCAGTGATCGAATCGATCCGGACACACCCGCTCCGTTCCGATACAGAGAACAGGTCCACTTCCTTACCTAGTTCTTCCCGGATAATTCCGGCAGTTCGTGCCCCGGCATCCGAAGCGATTATCATAGCTGTTTTCATTGTATTTATCATCATATTTAATTAGCTACAGTTATAATTCAATTATATTCTCATCCAATAAAGTCATTTTTTCCACACCGGAATCTGTCACTAAAAATGTATTCTCAATCCCCACGGCTCCGATTCCTGCCAACACGAACTTCGGTTCAAAAGCAAAAGTCATTCCCGGTTGTAGTATATCCTTCGAGCGGGTGGTCAATACAGGCAATTCATTTATTTCCAATCCAACGCCATGTCCGACGAATTTTGCCTGAAAACGGGTACCCATAAAACAATCCTCCAACCCTTCTTGTCCGGCCATTGCCAAAGCATCCCGATACAATTCGGCACAGGGCACCCCGGGTTTTGCCGCTCGTTCCATGCGAGCCTGTATTTCCAAAGCGACACGATGCACCCGGTAGGCCCGGTCCGGTAATTTCCCGATTGAAAACACCCGGGTCATATCCGTTTGATAGGCAGTATAGTTTCCCGACATATCCGCCATTACCGTAGTTCCTTCCCTCAACAAAGTCCCGTTCGCTCCCAAAGGCCCCGAAGCATGCATTCCCGTTCCCCCCAAGGCAAAGTCAAAAGGGGAAGGTTCTCCGGCATTTTCTCCTGCCAACAGACTTCCCATAAAGATATCCATATTCGAACCAAAGGCCCGGAAATAACCCAGGGAACCATGTACCCGCATCCGCTTTTCAATTTCGATCTGCAATTCAATATCCCTCATCCCAGGCCGGTAACAGGCTGGAATCTCACGATAGACCGCCTCATGCTTCCTGGCAGAGATACGCATTTGCTCTATTTCCCAAGGTGTCTTGATCATTCGGATGTGCCGTATCAAGGCAGAAGCGTTACCCGTAGCTTCAGCCCGGAATACATGTTGCAAACGGATATATTCATTATAAGAAAGCTCGTCCGCCTCAAGAAGTAGCTTCCGGGGCATTGCCAGATTCAGGTCCCGAAAAAAGTCCGGTATTTGTTCCGGTTTCCGGATAACATGTACCTGATTTGTTTCGGGTATAGTCAGTCGCTTGACAAACCAATAAGGCCGTCCCTCCGCCGGAAGATAAAAATAACCGTTAAACACCTGCCCTGACACATAGTACAAATTCATATTCATCGTCAGCAAACATCCGTCAGCTTCTTCCTGCCGCATAGCCTGCTGAATCCGTCGCCATTTCAACTCCAACTCGTTCTCCATTTGCTTTCTCTCCATCTATCTTCAAAACATACTGATAAATAACATCACATTCAATACGGTCACAATCCCTCCCAAAATATATAAGATCCATTTTGTAGAAGTCCGGTTTTTATATTTACCCATGACTTTCCCGGAAGAAGTCAGATATACCTGCAGGAAAATCGTAACGGGCAACTGAATACTCAGGATCATTTGGGAATAGATGAGTCCCATAAACGGATTAGAAACCAGCATGATAATAATCAATGCCATCACCAGTGAAAGCAATACCCCCCAACGGGAATGACTGTCTTTGATGTCGTAAGGCTCCCGGTAAATGCCGGCAAAGATCGAACCGGCAGCCATTCCCGAAGTAATGGTCGAAGCGATGCCGGCAAACAACAAAGCCACGGCAAAAATCACAGCGGCATTATTTCCTAAAAGCGGTTGCAATAAAGCACTGGCATCCTGTAACTCATTGACCGTACTACCGCTTTTGAAAAAAGTGGCTGCCGCCAATAGGATCATGGCACTATTGATTGCCCAACCGATCATCATGGATAAGAAAGTATCCCAAAACTCATAACGCAACTGCCTGCGAATCACTTTATCGTCTTCAAGGTTCCATTGCCGGCTCTGAATAACCTCGGAATGAAGAAATAAATTATGCGGCATCACCACTGCTCCCAAAACACTCATGATCACGACCATCGAACCTTCAGGAAAAGAAGGAGTCACCCACGCGAGAGCCGCTTCTCCCCAATCGATATGTACTAGGGACAGTTCGTAAATAAAAGATAATCCGATAATAGACACAAAAGCGATGATCCAACGTTCGATCACCCGATAGGAATTGGTAAAAAGCATAATACATACGAAAACGGTAGTCAATATAGCTCCAATCCGCACCGGAATACCGAACAACATTTCCAAAGCGATCGCTCCTCCCAAAATTTCGGCCAGGGAGGTGGACACCGAAGCTCCCATAGCCGTCCACAACATCATTTTAGCATATTTCGGCCGGATATAGGTCATGGTAGCTTCGGAAAGACACAGCCCGGTAGCAATCCCCAAGTGAGCCACATTATGCTGCAAAATGATCAACATGACCGTAGACAACGATACCATCCACAAAAGGGTGTAACCATAATCGGCACCGGCTGCCAGATTCGAAGCCCAATTCCCCGGATCGATAAATCCCACAGTAACCAATAAACCGGGACCGATATATTTTAAAATCTCCAGTCCTCCTAACCGGGGATGGTGTTTTGCCGTTTTCAACGACTTACGGATAAAGTGAAACATAAACATCCATTTAAATTCAATTTTACGCCTCTGCACAAGCTTTCAATACCGTTATCGGATTGTGATCGTCCACAGCAATCCGGCATTCGTCCGTCAGACGGAAACCGGACCGGACCGCTTCCTGACGAAATAAATTCAGACTCTCTTCGGAAACCGAATTAAAAACGACAATACCTCCTACAGGCATAATACCGGCTAATATCGTCAGGATACGGGCAAGTTTTCCACCGTGTCCACCGATAAAAACAGCATCAGGAACCGGATAAACCGATAAATCGGCTTCTGTAAAATCACCGATAACTCCCGTTATTCCCGGAGTACCGAATTTCCGGCTATTCTTTTCAAGTAATTCACGCCCTTCCTCACGAACTTCAAAAGCCGTGATATGCAAATGAGGAAATTGCAATTTGGCCTCGACAGACACGGAACCTGTACAAAAACCGATATCCCAGAAGCTATGCCGGTTATGTAAATCCAGCATACTGAGTGTAAGTAAACGGACAGGCATCTTGGTAATCATTTTAGCACGCCCGTCCAATAGACAAAATCGATTTTCAGGAATACCGAAAGGGCGGCTCCGCAGCCCGGTCCTTTCAAGCATCAGACAATTCGGAAACGCAAAATCCGAACGCAACACCTCAGGCAATTCCATCGTCCGTACCCGTTCGGTCACATTTCCCAGCATTTCACCGATATGCATCCGATAGCCGGCATACCCGTATTCCAACATACGCCCGGCAATCGCTACCGGAGTATGCTGACGGTCGGTCAACACCCCGATCTTTTCCTTTCCTGCAATCAAAGCCCGGTCGAACTCATGCCACGGACGCCCCGTAAGGGAAACGACCTCCATATCCTGATAAGGAATGACCAAACGATGAGCCAGCATTTGTAAAGAATTGAACCAGGGGAAGACTTGTATCTCCGCTTCCGGTAAACGGCTCTTTACCGTATTGGCAAATCCGAAAAAAAGCGGATCACCCGAGGCAAAAACCACCACTTCGCAATAAGCGGCATATTTCTCAAAAACCTCCTCCAGAGGTACGGTGATATCAATCCAAACATACTGTTCCGGCAGACGGTCGCGCATCAACTCATAATGACGCTTCCCCCCGGAAAATACCCGATGAGTTGTAATGATCTCCCGAACTTCAGCCTGAAATTCCCTTTGGCCATTATCGTCGATGCCTATGATATAGAATTTTTTCATTTGTCTCTATTTTCATTCCGGATTCATCAGAAAACTATCGGTCCAACAATCGCTGGAACTCCTTCAAATACAATCCGATCTGATAGCCGCTGACAAAACCGTGGTTAACCGATAAAGCCACCGGCATGATCCGCTTACCTTCCCGTTCTTCTATCTTACCGAAAGTAAAAATCGGAATATTCTGGTGAGGTTCTCCGGGAATAGCAAGTTGTACATTTGTAAAACGATACCAGGGATTCACACTGATCAACAAAATATCCCTACCTTGTCCGACCTCATTATGTACCTCTCCTTCTCCACGCTTTGCAGCCTCGATAAGAGGCCGGGCAACAGCCAGGAAATCTTCGAATGTTTCTATCGCAGGCAAACGGACAGAACGATAACTGCCGTCAGCATTTTGTACAGGCGTAAATAAATCGATTCGTTCATAAAGTATGACCTCTTCTCCTACTTGCCGGTAACGAAATTCCTCGATGCGATTAGCCGCCGTTACAGCTGCATGCATATAATACAATGAAAAGGGCTGTTGTCGTTCTTTTGCCTTCCGGTAAGCCGTCGTACAATCCACCTCAACCGTAACAGAAATCATCGGATTAAGAAAAGTCCTGAAAAACAGGTATTCTTCTTTCCGTGTCCAATTTTGTATATCGATTACCTTATCCATCCTACACCATCTTTAAAGGTCTCTCCCCGGCAATAACTGCCCTGCATCGTCGAAACAAAGAATGGCATTCACAATCGTTGCAGCCAGATTGCTCCCTCCTTTCCGGCCTTCGATAATAATTTTAGGAACAGCCGTAAAAGATTTCAGCATATGCTTGGATTCACGTACGTTTACAAAACCGACCGGAGCACCGACCACGCCGACAGGACAAGCCTTTCCTCTCCGCATCAGGGAACACAATTCCATCAATGCTGTCGGCGCATTACCGAAAACATAAAGTGCATCGGGATGCTCTTCCGTAGCCAGCCGGATACCTGCTTGTGTACGGGTAATATTCATCCGGGAAGCCATCTCTGCAACCCGCGGATCGGCCAAATAACACTTCACTTCCAAACCTAAACGTTCGAGTGCCCCTTTCCGGATTCCCGAAGCAGCCATCGTGACATCCGTGACGATAGTCTTTACTTTCCCCCCGCTTAAAGCCCGGTAGATCGAATCCACCGCCCCCTCGTCGGCATAGAATATATTTTCCATATCGAAATCGGCAGTGGTATGTATCGTATGCAATAAAACCCATTTGCGATCCAGCGGGATATCGGGATGCTTCAACTCCGAAGCGATCGTCCGGAAACTACGGATCATGATCTCCTGACCTGGCTTTGAAACAAAACCCCCGTCCCCGTGTTTCATTTTTTGGTAATATCCGCGGGGGGTGATCATTTTTCCTTGCCAGTTATAAGACTGGGAGTTTCCCAAAAGTACTACGGTGAACATGTCTATCTGTTCCGGATCGAAATCGGCCAGGGTGGTCACGGTTACCTCCTGCTCCGGCCGTCCGGCCTGACGGACATAACCCACCGGGGTATTCCCTGCCCGTTGTTGCAGAAAGATTTCTTTCAGACGGTATAATTGCCAATAACGTCCTTCACTTTTGGGGTTGTATACAGCAGTGATAAAATCGGCAGCGGCAGCAGCCTCAATCCGTTTTTCTATTTTTTCCCAGGGAGTCATCAAATCAGACAGCGAAATCACACAGAAATCATGTCCGACAGGTGCTCCGAGCAAAGAAGCCGCTTTCTGAAAAGCACTGATACCGGGTAATACTTCGATTTCGATTTCAGAACCTCTTTCCCGCTTCATCTCCCAGACTAAAGGCGCCATTCCATAGATTCCGGCGTCACCGGAACTGATGACACAAACGGTTTTACCCTGTTCGGCATACCCGAACGCCATCTGAGCCCGGTCCCATTCTTTTCTCATCCCGGAATCGACACACTCTGCCCCTTCCATGACAAAGGGCTGTATAAAAGAAAAATAATAGTTATATCCGACCACGACATCCGATACCGACACCGCTTTCTTCACTGCAGGAGTAATATCATCCTCACAACCGGGCCCGATCCCGGCTACATATATTTTACCGTTTTTCATTTGAATTCATTTTAAAGACAAAGATAAAAATAATGTGATAATCCATTTCATCTATTATTATAAATAAAGAGACAAGGATTCTGTGGCTATCTACCACAAAACCCTTGTCTCTTTATGCATTTTTAATCAAAAACGGTAAGATATCGTTCCGGTAAAATTTCTCGGTTTACCATATACCGTCGTACTTTTAAAATATTCTTTGTCAAAAAGATTATCCACATTTAAAGCCAAAGTGACTTTTTGCTTTATCGTATAGAATAATCCTCCGTCTACAAGAAACAGAGCAGGGTTGTAAACCCGGTTGGCTACATCGGTAAATATTTTATCCTGGAAAGTTCCGCTCAAATGGAAGGACAAATTTTTCAATAATCCTTTAGGTATGGTATAATCGGCATACACATAAAAAGTAGTGCGGGGAATTCCTGTAGCCCGTACATTTTTACTAGGATCGGTATATTCCGGATAGTCTTTACTCTGATTGATTTTCCTGATCCGGTAGTCCTGCCAGCCCAAGCCACCCGTAACAGCCAAGGTAGAAACGGGATGTACCGTCAACTCCAGATCGAATCCCCGCGAATCGGCAGTACCCACCTGAGCTTGTATCGTTTTTTGAACCATTTCACCGGTTGTTTCATCTTTCTCCTCCTGGGTTCCTAAATTTTTCACCACATTATTTTTCCGGATATAGTATACACTTCCTGAAAAATCGATCCGGTTAGCCCACATATACCGTACTCCGATTTCAGCCTGGTATCCCTTTTCAGGCTTAAAGACTTCACCTCCGTCTTTAGAAGGATTAAACCGCTTTCCATTGCGGTCGAGATAAATTACCCGGCTACTGTACATCGTATTATAAGGTTTGAAATGAGAACCAAAAGAAGCATAGAGAGAAATCTCCTCCACCGGAATATACACTAAACCTGCCCTACCGGTAAAGGCAGAAGTCTTTACTTTCTTCCATTCACTCCGGTCTGCCTCATCGTATTCCTGCCGTCCGTCTTTTACTTTAGCAGTAGCAGTACGGTAATTATAAAAATCCATACGGGCAGATCCCATCGCTTTCCATTTGTTATTTATATCGATCACGTCATGTATATATAATCCTGAAGTTCTCCAATCCCGAATGGATGCTTCGGAATATTTATAATCCCACCAATTTCTTACCAGCTGCGGATTATGCAGCGATACCAGCTGATTCAAGCCAGGTCCCCATACATCTCCTTCATTCCAGCCATTATACTGTGTATAATTAAAATAGGAATAGGTAAAACCCAATATATATTTATGTCCCACTATTCCGGTTTTAAAATCTCCCGTTAATTCCAGCATATTGGTCCATCCCCGGCTGTCAGGACTGAAACAAAGCGGAGAACCTGTTTTCAGGGAGTCGGTAAGATCAATATAATATCTTTTACTGCCGTTTTCATAATAATATCCTCCACTGAAGCGGTTCACCGTATCTGTCCGGTAACTCATTCCTTCAACCGCAGCATAATCCAAATCACTATGATTCCAGCTGAACCGGTCCCGTATTTTCATAAAAGAGGCGAGTTGCTGCGTATAGGATAAAGAAATATCAGTCACCCGGCGTTTCATCATATTATTATTGAAATCATTATATATGGTATGATAATTGGCAAAGGGATTCCGGGAACCTTTCGCCATAACCACCTTCCCGTCGGGACCGAAGATATCTGCACGATTATAGGTTGGAGCAGATCCTATTTCCGTATCGTATTTGTCATCACTATAACCTAACGTTCCCTCGAAATAACCGGTTTTACCAATATTTGCCGCCAGTGATCCCGTTGCTGAAAAACGGTCAGCACGTACATGCCGGTATCCATCTCCTGTCGAATAATGTGCTGTTGCCCGATAAGTCAAAGGACCTGCCAATTTCCCACCGAAATCCAGACTTGTCGACTTCACCCCCCAATTCCCATAACTCAACCGGGCTCCGGCAGTAAAATCAGGAACGGCTTTTTTACGCACAATATTAATCACTCCACCCATGACAGAATGCCCGCTCAACACGGCTGCCGCTCCTTTCAACACTTCGATAGATTCTACGGAGGACAAATCACCGAAAGGTACATTGTTTAATAACGAACGCTCATCTCTAAAACCATCTACAGCCACTACCGTCTCATTCGATCCCCGAACCGAAAAGCGGTAAAAAGCTCCCAACTGATCTTTCACCGTAACTCCCGGTAAAAAACGGACAGCATCCTCAAGATTCAGAATATTCTTCCGTTCCAAAACATCCGACGACAAAGTAGTCACCGTCATTGGTAATGTTTTTAAAGGAACATCCAGATTCAAAAGGTTTACTTTCTTCTTGATTGTTTCTTTCACAATGGCTTGATCTAACTGGAAAACCGTATCCGTTATACTTTTCCGCTGATTTTGTCCAAACACAGACACCATCATCGGCCACATTACAAAAACTAAAATTAATTTTTTCATTTTTAGCACTATTAATAACAATTCAATTCTATTGCTTTATCTATAAGATTATCGGAATAATTTCCGGATTTTTCTTCCCAACCACTTGAAAGTCAACACAACCCCGGATAGAGAAAGGAAAGTTCCTCCGAGCATCAACACATACATCACAACGTTCCATAACAACGGACGTTCGGCCAGAAATTTAAAATTCAGACTGTGCAATCCACTATACAAAACTCCTCTCAAACGTCCATTATCATCGATTTGCCGATGGTATAAAGTTTCGGGATTAAAATAATGGCGGGTATGCAATTCATCGTCTATCACCACTTTATACACCGGAAGTGTCAGCATATTCCGGCGGGAGAAATAATCATCATCCCAATCCGTCATCCATTCCAAAGTATAAGGGGTATCCTGACCGTGAATTTCACGAACCGTTTCACGCACCATCTCTTCGGTCAGGGTAAAAGGCGACAAACGGCTCGTATCCGCAGCATCGATAAACTGTTTTTTACTGCCCGAATTCACGACATAATAAGGATATTTTCCAAAGGATGCCCACTCGATACTTTTCACATCAGACAGACTATCCACGATTTTCCGGTAATCCAAGGCATACAGATCGGCGGCCAACATTCCCCCCTCACGTCCCCGAAAACGTACTTCACGGTTCCTGGTTTTACCTTTCTGCATCCAGGAAGGAATATCCACCAGCGACATCATTCCGCTAAATACAAATGTCAGAGCAAAAACACCGAAAACAACACCGGTGATATGATGCCAACGTAACCACCATTTTTTATAAGGCGAACGCAACCCTTTCTTCCGGTTTTTCCAAAATACCCAAATCCCGATCCACAAACCGGTGAAACACATGATAGCTCCCAATCCGGACGCCCAGATCATAAAATTAATCCAAAGCGCTTGATTTTGCCGTAGAGAAGTAAAATATACCCAATGAGGAATAGCCCCCAGCCAAGCCCAAAAGCGGGAATTCCGGTCAGTCCATTGCAACACTTTACCGCTTTTCGAAGATATATACATCTCTTGCCGGGCATCATCTTCGAACGAAAACTTATAAATCGGAAATTCTTTGGTCAAATAACCGAAAGGAATCCACTGATCCAACCGGTTTAAGGAATCTACCCGATAAGCAACCGATCCACCCAATTGTCCGGCAATCCGGCAAATCTCGTTAAAATCAGGTTTACCGACAACCTGCAATGAATCGGCATACAAACCGGCAGGTAATTGCCGCCCTTTCAGATGAAATACCGGCCGGTCGAGATACATATCTACAGACAAACCTCCTAAACGACTACTGTCGGGCAGTACCTGCAATAAAGAATCTACAGCCGGAAGCGGACCTGTCAGAGACTCCTGACGGGCTAATTTCAATTTCTGATTTACCCGTGGGAAACTATGATAAATCATTACAATCCCAGAGATAAACCACATCAGAAACAAGATACTGAGTAATAAACCGAGTATCCGATGAATTTTTCGGAAAATTTTTGTCAACATGTTTTTATCTATAATCTTATTCCTGTCCACGGGAATAGCATTATTATTATTTTCGGCAGGTTTCCTGACTCAGTCCAGAAAAGTAACCTTCCAGTCGCGTCGACCGTGGTTGTAAGAAAACTTTTCACCTTATACGAACCTCACAGTAGCGGGCACTGTTCCGGAATTGCACCGGATTCCCTCTCATTTTATGCAGAAAACATAAAATTCACCGAAAACTTAAGAGATATCAAATAAAACGTTCGTTTAATTTAGTTGAAAATCTATAAATTTCATAATATTTATAAAGTCATGGGACCCTGCGGGCACCTGGTTAATTGACAATGAAACAATACACCCAAGGAATAGATCCTATCGGATTGATTATCAATGGTTACATTCTCATCTTCTTCCCTTCTTTGTCTTTTGATGGAAGCAAAGCTTCCAATAATTGTCCATCGTCCATTGACATCTGTCCATTATTCTTTTTGCGGGTTTCCGCAAAAAGAATCGACCTTTTATTTTCCCTGCATATACCCCTTTTTCCTGGTAGCCATATCCACCGCTTTATGTCCGGCAGCAAACCGGGCATGTTGGATGAAGAGTTGCTGAACAGTTGGATTTTCTCCCAACCCTTTCAGGTAAAGATTCACTTTATAACCCTGTTTTTCAAGATTTTCCTTCCATTCGCCTGCTATATCATTTTTAGCATGATCTCCGGCAACAAACATCAGGGGGGCCAAAGTCAATGTTTTGGATTTTCCGTTTTTCAATAGCCGCAAAGCGTCTTCGTATTCCGGATACCCTTCTACAGTTCCGACATGATATTCCGGATGTCCTTCCGCTTTCAGCATATAATCGAACATAGCATACGAAGCTGTTGCAGGATCGGGTGTTCCATGGCCCACCAATAATTTTTGTCCACCTCTATCAGCCTGATTCATGGCCCCTGTAATTGCCTTCACAACCACGGCATAATCCTCAGGAGCATACAACAAAGGATTTCCGACACGAATATCTTTAAAATTCAGCGAAAGCCCTTCCACTTCGCGACGCAATTCTTTCATCTCGGTACCTTCGATTATATTCGTAGATTGTATTAAAATATGCGTATAACCTTGTTCATGCAGCTGAATGAGTGCCTGGGTCGGATTCAGGCGCTCTACTCCCCTTTCCTTCAATTTCTTCAGGATAATCCGGGAGGTCCAGGCTTCCCGGACTTCGATACCTGGAAAAGCTTCTTTCATCTTTGCATTGATTGCATCGATTGTCAAAACCCGGGTATCGTCATGAGTGGTACCGAAATGGATGATCAGGATGGCAGCCTTATCCCGCTCTCCTAAATTTCCGAAAAGATCCGATTTTATAAAATTTTCATCAGAATGGGCCATACACACCGGCCCGATAAACAACGCTATTACTAAAAACAAATATTTCATATGATTATCATTTTATTTTCAACGATCCAATATACCTCTTATCCTACAATTAGTTCGGACTGATCCTGTCATTTGTACCGACACATAACCGATGGCAAATAACCATAGCGTTACCAGCATACACCATTTTTTCATGAAACGATTAAATTAAGACATTAATAATAACTTTTCTGACCCCGGAAAAGCTTTATTACCTATACAATCATGGCAGGTCTCCTGACTTACCCCAGAAAAGCAACCTTCCCATCCTTACATCCGGACAGTGGTGTAAGACGCTTTTCTACACACAGGGTTCACAGTAGCGGGCACTGTTCCGGATTCCAACCGGATTCCCTTTTAAACAGCAAAGAAAAATACTGTATTACCATAATCGGTTGCAAAGATATATAAAAAAGTTTATAACTAATAAAAACAGTACTAATAAGTTATTCGTTTTTTCATTCTTTTTTACAGGTCGAAGGGTTTGTCTGATAAGTCTAAGTTCTATCTTTCTACAACAATTCCTATAAAAAAGGAACGGTGCCCGTTCAATTAAAACTGTCACTAGTGTTTTTAACTGTGGGCACCGTTAAGTATAAAGCAGGATATTTCGACTTCTTAAATATAACTAGCCGGAAGAATAATTTTCGACCTTATAAACTAACTGAATCTTACAGACAAACTGACATAAAACGAACGACCGGGATTCAAAGTCGAGTAATTACTATTCCAGGGGCGGTCGTCGACTTTGTCGAAAAGATTTTCCACCCCGAACCCCGGTTCCAATACCACCGATTTCAAGTTAAAAGAATGCCGGGTATTCAGATCCCATTGTGAAAAACCGGGAGCAGGATCGTAATAATAGGTCTTGGAGTAGCGCCCTTCCTGAATACGACCGTTAAGGTTGACATTCAGATGATATAATCCCCAGCGGTGTCCCCAGCGGGCATTGGCCGTCCAGACATTTTTCACACTTTTATCGATCGGTTCCTGAGTTGTCTTATCTTCGGTATCCATAAAATGATAACTTCCCCCCACCGAAAAACCGGCTCCGGCATATACATTCAATACTGCTTTTACCCCTTTTACCTCAGCCCGGCTTATATTATCCCGCTGTTGGGCCTCATCGTGTTTACCATACCCCAACTGTTCGGCTATAGCCGGATCGATTCCCCGGTAGTTGATCATATCCCGGATTTTATTGATATATCCGGATACAGAAAACGAAATTCTATTGTGTACGTATTCTGCATTCAGCATAAAATAATCACTTTTCTCGGGTTTCAGGTTAAAATTAGGAATCGTCACCATATCCGTCGTTTTCGCCACATCCGTGGCATACAACTGGGATAAGGTAGGAGTCCGGAAACCGGAGGCATAAGATGCCCGGAAATTCAGGTCGCCCCACTTATAACTCAAGGCAACATTGGGAGTAGCATAATTTTTAAAAAATTCGTTATAGATATACCGCAACCCGACCACAGCCTGAAAATTCTTCCATAACCGGATCTCATCCTGCAGGAAAAGAGCCATCGTATACATATTTTCCCCATCCAGATCATCGGTAGCACTCATCAAAGTCTCTTTCACATACTCCATACCCACAGAAAATTTTTGTGCCTGTCCGAGTTTAAAAATACCTTTTAACGAACCATTGTAATAATGTACTTTTTTCCGGGTATCTTTCCCCCGGGAAGCTTCTCCGGGCTTACTGACCGAGTCGTAACGCGAAGTAAAATTATCGGAATAAAAATCGGCATCGATATAAGCAGATTTATTGATCATATATTTAGCTCCTGCGCCATAAGTATACGTTTCATGCTCCATATTGTATTTATACACCGATGCCGGCCGGTCGTTCTCCCAATTATAATACGTACCCCTTATCCCCAGGGTGAGACGATCGTTCACCGCATAGGTAAAACGTTGATTCACTGTATTGGAATAAAAGGCTGTCGAAGCTTCCTTATCCGTTGCCTTGTCTTTTTCCGGATTACGATATTTCCGTTTTGTCTCTTTATCCGTCGCATAAGCAGCCTCCAAAGCATTCAATTGCCATCCGTCGGCCTGCAAGCGTTGATAAGAGGTATACGAACCGAATTTACCCTGATTAAAATCTGCATTCACAGCCTCCGAGAAACGCCCCTTACTCCCATAACGGGTATCACTGGAAACCTGCATCACATTCTTCGCATCGTCGGTAATAATATTGATCACCCCTCCTATCGCATCGCTTCCATAAAGCGCCGAAGCAGCACCGTTCAAAATCTCGACCCGCTTGATGTTAGCGACATTGATACGGGAAATCCGGTCATCCCCGGCCAGCCGGCGCCCATTTTCCAACACCAGTATATAATCGTCATTCAGGCCGTTCAAACTCATGGTTGTCCCCATACCGCTCGTCACAAAAGCAAACGAAGCATTCATCTTAGTCAATACTTCTTCCATGGTCGAGAGGTTGGCTTCCCGGATATCCTGAGCCGTAATAACCGATACCGGCACCGGGCTGTCTTTCATCCGCCGGTGTGTTCCCGTTCCGGTGACTACAACCTGACCGATATTGATGTAGCTGTTTTCCAATTGCACAACGACCTGGCTTTCCCCGCTCTTTACCGTAACCGATTTTGGAGCATAACTGACATGAGTCACCCGCAACTCATGGATTCCTTCGGGCAGATTCCGAAGGATAAACTCTCCTTTAGCATTGGTCGAACAACCCGCAAGACTATGGTCTACCCGGATATTGGCACCATCTACCGGATTCCCGGATTCAACACTCACCACTTTACCGCTGATAGTCGTTTGCGACCATACCTGACCAACGACAAACAACAAAACGATTGTCAGCGCACACCACTTTTTCATTAATGATAGAAAATTAGATATTTAACAATCACATTTCTGACCCCGGAAATGCTTATTTTCTGTATAATTCTGGCAGGTTTCCTGACTTATCCCTGAAAAGCGACCTTCCCATCCTCCATTGGACAGTGGCATAAGAAACTTATCAATTACGGGATTCACAGTAGCGGGCACTATTCCGGATTCTCACCGGATTCCCTTTTATGTAACGGATGAAATCTATTACATCACCAAAATTGCAACAAAGGTAGAAAAAATTAAAAAAATCTCCTGCAACAAACCGGGAAATTATTCAATGAACTACCGGGAAACGCCCAGGAAGCCTACGACTCAGGAACGACAGCCGAACCGAATCCGGTCTTGTTAAAAGCGAAACACCGGTAAAAAAAGAGATGGTGTTTTATATTATTCTCCTATTACTTTGGGCACGTGTTTGCTATTTTATTTGCATGTGTTATTTTTGTAGTTATGAAATGGTTATTATGAAAAATTTATTTAGAACAGTCAGCGTGATTGCTTTAGCCGGCTGGTTTTTAGCGTGTTCAGAGAAAAAGAGTGAATCGTGTTACGAAATTATTCCTGCCCCGCTGGAAATCCGGGAGAATTTTTCAGGCGGGGAATTCGTGTTGGATGATGGCGTGTGTATTGTTTACCCGGGAGAGAACGAGGCAATGCGCCACAACGCTTTGTTTCTGGCGGATTACCTGAAAGCGGCTACCGGACGGGATTACCGGGTGGAAACCGGTTCGCGCGGGAAGAAAAATGTAACGTTACAATTAGATTCGAGTATTAAAAATCCGGAAGGGTACCGTGTGAATGTGTCTGCCAGCGGAGTAGTGATTGCCGGGGCAAGTGAGGCAGGCGTATTCTATGGCATACAAACGTTGCGCAAGGCTATCCCTGTAAAGGCGAACAGTGTTCCCGTATTAACCGCTGTCGGGATAGAAGACGAGCCGCGTTTCGGTTACCGGGGGGTACATCTCGATGTGTGCCGCCATTTTTTCACGGTAGACGAGGTGAAGAAGTTTATCGATATGATGGTTTTGCATAACATGAACCGATTACATTGGCATATTACCGACGACCAGGGATGGCGCATCGAGATAAAGAAATATCCTGAGTTGACAACAGTAAGTTCCCGTCGCACGGAAACGGTGATCGGGCATAATAGCGGTAAATATGACGGTAAGCCGTATGGCGGTTTTTACACGCAGGAGCAAGCACGGGAAATAGTGGACTATGCCGCCAAACGCTATATTACCGTGATCCCCGAGGTCGATTTGCCGGGACATATGCAGGCGGCATTAGCCGCGTATCCGTATTTGGGGTGTACCGGAGGTCCGTACGAAGTGTGGAGAATGTGGGGAGTGTCCGAAGAAGTGCTTTGTGCAGGGAACGACAGCGTGTTGACTTTTATCGATGACGTATTGACAGAAATTATGGAGATTTTTCCTTCCGAGTACATTCACGTAGGAGGAGACGAGTGCCCCAAGGTGAGATGGGAAAAATGCCCAAAATGTCAAGCCCGTATCAAAGCATTGGGTATCAAAGGTGACGACAGGCACACGAAGGAGGAATATTTGCAGAGTTTTATTATTTGCCACGCGGAGAAATTTTTAAATGAACACGGGCGCCGGATGATCGGCTGGGACGAAACACTGGAGGGCGGTTTGGCCCCGAATGCCACGGTGATGTCCTGGCGCGGGGAAGGTGGAGGTATCGAAGCCGCACGCCAATATCATGATGTGATCATGACTCCGGACACTTACTTGTATTTCAATCATTACCAGAGCAAGGATACCGAGGAAGAACCGGAAGCGAATGGAGGTTACTCCCCGCTAGCACACGTGTATGGTTACGAACCCATACCTTCAATGCTCACTTCTGACGAGCAGAAGTTTATCAAAGGCGTGCAGGCGAACCATTGGACGGAATATATCACCACTTTCCCGCAATTACAATACATGGCTTTACCGCGCTGGGCGGCTCTTTGCGAAATTCAGTGGAGCCAACCGGAGAAGAAAGATTACGCTGATTTTCTAGAACGATTGTTGCGGCTGACTCGTTTGTACAATGCCCTGGGATATAATTACGCGAAGCATATATTCGATGTGACGGCAGATTATCGCGTTAACACGAAAAACGGGACGGTGGATATTTTCACGGGCACGATTGACGACGCACCGATTCATTATACGCTGGACGGGACAGAACCCACGGTTCAGTCGCCGGTGACGGCGGGGGTGTTGTCTGTCAGTCAAAGCGGAACGTTTCGGGCGATGGCGGTGCGTCCCTCAGGAAACAGCCGCGTAGTGACGGAAAAGATCACTTTCGGCAAATCGACTTGCAAGCCGATAGTCGCTAACCAGCCCATAAACGAGCAGTACAAGTTCAACGGAATCACGACTCTTGTCGATGGTTTGCAGGGGAATGGCAATTATAAAACGGGGCGTTGGATCGCTTTCCGGGGTAATGATATGGATGTGACGATCGATTTATGCCGGGTTGAGGAAATCTCTTCCGTGACATTTCACAATTGCGTAGAAAAAGGGGATTGGATATTCGACGTGCGTTCCGTGGCCATAGAGGTTTCGGAGGACGGGAAAAATTTTGAGCGCGTGTTTTTCGGGGAATACCCGGAGATGCAGGAATCCGACCGTAACGGATTGTACGTGCATAAGCAGACATTTGCCCCGGTGAAAGCCCGTTACATGCGGATTATGGCTTCTCCCGAGAATGTAATGCCCGATTGGCATCCCGGGAAAGGTTACCCGGCGTTTTTGTTTGTGGATGAAATAGTAGTGAATTAAAGAAAGATTCGGAAGATATGTCGTTTGTACGGAATCTGTTTTTCAGCGTGTTCCTGGGTGTCTGGGGAACATTGTCGGCACAGGAGGAAAGGGTGATTCCTGTCCCGAGGGAAGTACTCCCGGGAACAGGAGAGTTCCGTATATCGGAAGTTACGGCATGGCACACCAATCTGAGTGGAGCGGAGAAGGAAAGTTTAGTCAATTACGCGGCAGCGGAGTTATCTACGGGGAGACAAGAATGGCACGGAAAAGATCATACGGGCAAGGATGTCGTATTTTTTCAAAAAATATCCGATGCGGACATTCATCCCGAAGGGTATGTTTTGGAAGTTAAACCGGAAATAGTGACGGTATCGGCCTCTACCGCAACCGGTTTGTTTTACGGTTTGCAGTCATTGCTGCAATTGATGAAGCCGGATAAACGGGGAGGCTGGACAGTTCCGGCGGTGACGGTTAAAGACTCCCCGCGGTTCGGGTACCGCGGATTCATGATAGACGTTTCGCGTCATTTCCGCCCGAAGGAGTTTGTCAAGAAGCAGATAGACGCTATGGCCCGTTATAAGTTGAACCGCTTGCATTTGCATTTGACGGATGCCGCCGGTTGGCGTATCGAGATCAAAAAATACCCGAGGCTCACAAGTTTTGCAGCGTGGCGCCCGGAAGCGGAATGGAAGAAATGGTGGAATACTGCCGATGGACGCAAGTATTGCGAGCGGGAGGATCCTGCCGCTCAAGGCGGGTATTACACGCAGGAGGATATCCGGGAGTTGGTGCGTTACGCGGCGGAACGCCATATCACGATAATTCCTGAGATAGAGATGCCTGCCCATTCGGAAGAGGTATTGGCGGCTTATCCCGGTTTATCGTGTGCGGGTGAACCTTATAAGGGGTCTGATTTTTGCGTGGGTAACGAGGAAACGTTTACTTTTCTGGAAAATGTACTTACCGAGGTGATGGCGCTTTTCCCGTCGGAATATATTCACATCGGGGGCGATGAGGCTGGCAAACAGGCATGGAAGAGTTGTCCGAAATGCCGGCGGCGGATGGCGGACGAGGAGTTGAAGAACGAGGATGAATTACAGAGTTATCTGATTTGCCGTGTGGAGAAGTTTTTGAACGGCCACGGGCGTAAGTTGTTGGGATGGGACGAGATCATGGAAGGCGGGTTGGCTCCGAATGCCACGGTGATGGTGTGGCGGGGCGAGGAAGGCGGAGTAAGGGCCGTGAAAGCCGGGCATCGTGTCGTGATGACTCCCGGAAAATTTTGTTATCTGGATAGTTACCAGGATGCACCGCAGTTTCAGCCGGAAGCAAGCGGGGGGTATTTGCCACTGGCTAACGTGTATTCGTATGACCCGGCATCTCCCGCGTTCACAGAGGAAGAGGCGAAATTGATTTATGGCGTGCAGGGCAATTTGTGGGCGGAGTATATCCCTACCGATGAACATTACGAATATATGGCTTATCCCCGTTTGTTGGCTATCGCTGAAGTGGCGTGGAGTGCACCTGCCAACAAGTCATATCCTGATTTTCGCAGGCGGGTATGCCGGGAGATCGGATGGTTGCGTGACCGGGGGTACCATCCTTTTCCCCTGGAGCAAGAGTTAGGGGAACGTCCCGAAGCAAAGGAAAAGGTCGTTCATTTGGCATTGGGGAAGCCGGTGGTGTACAATGCTCCTTATAACGAACATTACAAAGCACAGGGGGATAAGACCCTGACAGATGGTATTCGCGGGGGATGGACGTATTCCGATGGCGCGTGGCAGGGATTTATATCGCGGGACCGCCTCGATGTAACTATCGACCTGGGGAAGGCCATTTGCATAACTTCCGTGGAGGCAACTTTTATTCAAGTGGTGAATCCTGAGGTGTTTTTGCCGTGCGAGGTGATCGTTTCTTTCTCGACAGACGGGAAGAATTTCGTGGAAGCGAAGCGAGAGGAATACAAGGTATCGAAAGAAAAACCGGTCTGCTTTGGAAACTTCGGTTGGACAGGATGTGCCTCGACCCGTTACGTGCGTTACCAGACCCGTTCGGACAAGGATTTACGCGGTTGGTTGTTCACGGACGAAATCATCGTGAAGTAAAAATGATAATGTATGGATGAAAACGATATTTTGCTCGTGAAACGGTTAAAGAACCGGGAAGAGAAAGCTTATGTTTTCTTGTTCGAGCAATATTATAACCGTTTGTATCGTTTCGCTGCCAATTATTTACGCGATCCCAAGGCTGCTCATGATATCGTACAGGATTTGTTCATGGATCTTCTCGAAAAAAGCGAGGTACTGAATATAACGACTTCGGTAAAAGCCTATTTGTTTGTGATGGTAAGGAATCGTTGTTTGAATTTCCTCCGGAATTTGAAAATCAAAGACTCGTATATACAGAATGTACTGGAAGCCCATTTGTATTCGGATACCGTAGACGCGATCGATGAAGGCTCCGTGTTGGATGAGTTGCAGGTCATTGTCGATAAGATGCCCCCGGGGATGAAAGAGGTTTTTCGTTTACGTGTCACGGAGGATTACAAATTTAAGGAGATTGCCGAGAAATTAGGAATCTCGGAAAATAGTGCCAAGGTTCAAATGAATGGAGCAATCCGGATGATCCGGGAAAAACTGCCTTACCTGAAAGACCGTCTATTGTTATTTGCTTTATTTTAAATCTTTTCCCCAAAAAGTAATATTTTGTCTTAACTTTTTTCCTTTTTGAAGTGTCTTAATAGAAATTATATCTAAAAATAATGAAAAAGGGGAAAGACGAATCTTTGGAATGGACGCTAATCAAGAAGAGTCTTACTGAAGATTTGACACAAGAAGAACAGGAGCAACTGAATGCCTGGTTGGACACTCTCCCGGAGCATCGGGCTTTTTACAACCGGATTTCCAAGTTTGACCGTACGGAAGGTATCGGGGGATTGCCGGAGGAAATATATCGGCATGACCTGAACCGGTACATAGATAAATTCCGACAAAATAAGCGGAAAAACAATAAACGACGTCTGGTATATCTCACCCGCTACGCGGCGATATTTATCGTGTTGTTGGGTGTGGGATTGTATTTCCGGTACACGAACGGTTTGCAGGAGATGATGCCTGATAATATGTCCGCTATTACTCAGGTCTTACCGGGACAGGCTGCCGTGACCTTGCGGCTGAGCCATGGTGAACAGATCGTACTGGATTCTATTTTGACAAAACAAACGGTCGGTAAAGATGGCGTGGCGATTCGTGTAGAAGAGGGTGTACTGCGATACGATGGGGAGGTTAATAATGATGGAAAATCTAGTTACAACGAGTTGGTTGTGCCACCTTCGGGAGAGTATATCGTCG
>NZ_LARE01000205.1:0-419 GCF_000980245.1 Odoribacter sp. N15.MGS-14 | reverse complement strand
GGTTTGGCACCTCGATGTCGGCTCATCGCATCCTGGGGCTGTAGCAGGTCCCAAGGGTTGGGCTGTTCGCCCATTAAAGCGGTACGCGAGCTGGGTTCAGAACGTCGTGAGACAGTTCGGTCCCTATCCGGCGTGGGCGGAGGATATTTGAGAGGAGCTGTCCTTAGTACGAGAGGACCGGGATGGACGGACCACTGGTGTATCTGTTGTCGACCAACGGCATGGCAGAGTAGCCAAGTCTGGAAGGGATAAACGCTGAAGGCATCTAAGCGTGAAGCCCCCCTCAAGATGAGATATCCCTCCTTCGGGAGTAAGACCCCTTGAAGACTACAAGGTAGATAGGGCAGAGGTGGAAGCATGGCAACATGTGGAGCTGACTGTTACTAATAGGTCGAGGGCTTAATCTGGTTAATAACGAA
>NZ_LARE01000204.1:0-437 GCF_000980245.1 Odoribacter sp. N15.MGS-14 | reverse complement strand
CGTTTCACGTTTTTTCACGTTACATGATTGCCCGATAGCGGGTTAACCATAGTCTCTTAGCTCAGTTGGTTAGAGCGCTACACTGATAATGTAGAGGTCCGCGGTTCAACTCCGCGAGGGACTACAGCCGGGGGATTAGCTCAGTTGGCTAGAGCGCCTGATTTGCATTCAGGAGGTCAAGGGTTCGACTCCCTTATTCTCCACGGATAAAGTTCTTTGACATGCTGGAACGTTAATGGATCATTTGATCCACGAAGTAAGAATGTAGTAGAATAACACAGAGCCGTCCCCGTGGTGATACAGGGGACAAGGTAGATTATAAAAGTACACGACGCTAACGAACGTGAACGATTAAGGGCGCGCGGTGGATGCCTAGGCTCTCGGAGGCGAAGAAGGACGCGATAAGCCGCGATAGTCCACGGCGAGGTGCAAGTAAC